>NZ_BAAGPL010000015.1:86327-98008 GCF_054784195.1 Kocuria himachalensis | reverse complement strand
TCCGGGCCTTTCCCGTGCGTTCACCGGGTGTCCACGCAACCCGGGGCGGACGGGTGGGCCGGCTCGGTAGACTCCCGGTCGTGACGACAGATCGGTGCGTGCCATGAGCCAGTGGCTGGCCGTCGCCCTGGCGTTGCTCTCGGCCGTGTGCCTGGCCGTCGGGACGCAGCAACAGGGCAGCGCCGTGGCCGACATCGCGCACGGACGGCTGGGCCTGGGCAGCATCCCGGTGCTCCTGCGCCGTCCCCGCTGGTTGCTCGGGCTGACCCTGCTGGGCGTCGGCACCGGGCTCAACGTCACGGCGCTCGGACTGGCCACCGTGACGGTGGTCCAGCCGATCGGCGTCGTGGCCCTGGTCATCACCACGCTGCTGCACGCCCGGCACCGCCGGCTGCGGATCAACCGGCGCACCTGGACGGCGATCGGGCTGTGCACCGCGGGCGGTGCGGTCTTCGTGACGTGCGCGGTGGCGGCGACCGACCCCGCCCAGGGCATCTCGCAGTGGGCCGAGCGCACCGTGGTGGTCATGCTCGTGGTGCTGACCTGTGTCCTGGGGGTCTCCGCGGCGATGTTCGGCCGGAGCCTCGGCGGGACCTTCTACGTGGTGGGGGCCGGCATCCTCTACGGCTTCGTGGCGGTGCTCGTGCGGCTGACCCTCATCCGCATCCAGGGCAGTACCGGGACGCCCCTGGACGACGTCAACTGGCTCGCCGTGGGCACCGCCGTCGTCGCGGCCGTGCTGGGCGGGTGGTTCGTGCAGACGGCGTTCGCGGCGGGACCGCCGGACCTCGTGATCGCGGGTCTGACCGTGATCGACCCCATGGTGGGCGTGCTCTTGGGGCTGCTGGTCCTGGGCGAGGCGGTGCCGGACTTCTCCGTTCCCGTCGGGGTGCTCATGGCCGTGGCCGGCGGCATTGCTATAGTCGGGGTCGCCGTGCTCTCGCAGCACCACCCGGAGGTGCTCGAGCGCCGCGCCGAGCTCGCACGGCAGGACCGGGCACAGCATGCTCCAGGATCCTCCGCACCGCCGCCCGCATCACCAGACCGCCCAGCACACGACCGACCGGGAAGACCCGCTTGAGCGCCCACACCGCGACCGCCGACCGCCCCCTCACTGTCCTCCTGGGCCCCGAGACCTATCCGCCGGACGTCAACGGAGCCGCGCAGTTCGCGCACCGCCTCGCCCGGGGCCTGCACGAGCAGGGCCACCGGGTGCACATCGTGTGCGCCCGCCCCGGACCCGGACCGTCGTCCGTGGCCGATGACGACGGCGTGGTCGAGCACCGCCTCCGTTCCCACCGGGCCTTCACCCACCCCTACTTCCGCCTGTGCTTCCCGTGGCAGGTCGCCGGGGAGATCCGCCGTGTGCTGGACGAGGTGCGCCCCGACGTCGTCCATGTCCAGTGTCACTACATCATCGGCCGGCTGCTGGTGCGGGAGGCCGGGCGCCGGGGCATCCGCACCGTGGGCACCAACCACTTCGTCCCCGAGAACCTGGAGCCGTTCCTCCCGTTCCCGGCGTGGGTGCTCAACCGCTACCGTGCGGTGTCGTGGCGGGACATGGTGCGCGTGTTCGGCGCCTGCGACGTGGTGACCGCCCCCACCCCGCTCGCGGTGGACGACATGCGCCGCAACGGCTTCCCCGACACCGTGCTCGCCGTGTCCAACGGGATCCGGATCGCCGACTACGAGGCCCACGACGGTGAGCGGCGGCAGCCGGCCGGGCACCCGACCGTCCTGTTCGCCGGCCGGCTGGCGGTCGAGAAGAACGTGGACGTGCTCATCGAGGCCTTCTCCATGCTGCCGGCCGAGCTCGACGCCCGCCTGGAGCTCGTGGGCGACGGCGAGCAGCGTCCCGCGCTCGAGAAGCTGGCGCGGGCCCTCGGGGTGGCCCAGCGGGTCCGCTTCCTGGGCTACGTCCCCGACGAGGACCTGCGCGCGGCCTACCTCCGGGCCGACGTGTTCTGCCAGCCGGGCACGGCCGAGCTGCAGTCGCTGGTCACCCTCGAGGCGATGGCGGCGTCCCGGCCCGTCGTCCTGGCCGACGCGCGGGCCCTGCCGCACCTGGCCGACGACGGTATCAACGGTTGGCTCTTCACCCCCGGCGACGCGCAGGACCTGGCGCGCAAGCTCGCCCTCGTCCTCGGAGCCCCGCCCGAGGAGCGCCGGAGGATGGGCCGCGAGAGCCGCCGCAAGGTCGCGCAGCACAGCTTCCCGCGGACCCTGGAGACGTTCCTGCGGCTCTACCGCGGCGAGCACGCGGAGCCCGCGCGCGCCCGGGCCGCGGGACCGCGACGGATCCGGACCAGGCTGGCCTCGCTCGTGCGGTAACGTGGTGCTGCGCCGCCGGGCCCGTTCCGGCGCGGGGCCGTAGCTCAGCTGGTCAGAGCAGAGGACTCATAATCCTTCGGTCGTGGGTTCAAGCCCCACCGGCCCTACCCGTCACCCCTTCCACCGTGCACCTGCCGGTGGGAGGGGTGCTCCTGTCCGCCCGGCCCGCCCACCGGGTGCGCGTCCCCCGCGGATGTGGTGCACTGGTGGTCCGATCCGCGCACCACCCACCGAGAGGACGCCGAGATGAGCCGCCGCACGCCGTGGAGTCTCCTGTCCGTCGCCGCCCTGGCGCTCGCCGCCCTGACCGGCTGCGACACCACCTCCGAAGAGGTCGAGCAGGGCGCCGACGAGGTCCAGCAGGAGGTCGAGCAGGGCGCCGACCAGGTCCAGGAGGGCGCCAAGGACGTCGTCGAGGAGGTCGAGCAGGGCGTCGACGACGCTCAGGACGACAAGGGCTGAGCGGCCGCGCGCAGCGTCTCGGGCACGGGCAGCAGCACCGACGGCTCGAGCGCGCCGACGAACTGCAGCGGGTTGACGTACTCGCCGTCCCGGCGCACGCCCCAGTGCAGGCACGTCCGCGGGCCGCAGTGGTCGCGGCCTCGCAGCACGCCCACGACCTGACCGCGGCGCACCCGGTCCCCGGCGACCAGGACCGACTCGACGGGCTCGAAGCTCGAGCGCACGCCCCCGCCGTGGTCGAGGGTGAGCACCGGGCGGTCCACCACGAACCCCACGAAGCTCACCGTTCCCGCCGCCGGGGCGTGCACGGCCGCGGCCGGGGCGGCGTCCAGGTCCATGCCCCGGTGGCCCTGCGCCCACCGTTGGGCGGGCGGAACCCACTCGCCGACCACGGCCGGCCGCGGTGACAGCGGCCACGCCCACCCCTGCGCCGCCGAGCCGGGGGAGGGGAGTGCGGCCCCGAGCACCAGCGCCAGCACCAGCGCCCCGACCGGGACGGTGCCGGACCGCACCGTCCCGAACCGCACCGTCCCGGACCGCACCGTCAGGATGTGCGGCGGGCGCAGGCGTCGGGAACGCGGGAAGGACCGGACGGGCATGCTCCCACTGTGGAGCCCCGGTGCCGGGTGAAGTGCCGCCCCGTACCGTGCTGTGGACGCATCCGGAGCTCCTCCGGCAGCCCCGGCCGTGTGCAGGGCGGACGAGGCCCTGTAGTACACTTGACCCCGCAGTGTGCTCTGACGCGCCCTCGTGGCGCGCCCTCGCGACCCTCCCGGACCCGGCCCCGACGCCGGAGCCGACGGCGCGGAGGAGAGCAGCTGACTTCGCGCGCAGCGCCGCCGGGACCTCCTGTCCCGGTCCGGCCGCCCCGGTCCGCGACCCCGTCCCGACGGGGTGCGGCACGGCGGTCGGGGAACGGACCCCACAGGGTCCGCCCACCGCTGCGCCAGGGGCTCGTCCGCCGGACGCAGCCGAGAACCGAACCCGCGGGCCGGGCGTCGTCGCACGCCCTCCCGCACGAGAGACCAGGAGACGACATGTCCGTCGTTACCATGCGCCAGCTCCTCGACAGCGGCGTGCACTTCGGCCACCAGACCCGCCGCTGGAACCCGAAGATGAAGCGCTTCATCTTCACCGAGCGCAACGGCATCTACATCATCGACCTCCAGCAGTCGCTGTCCTTCATCGACCGCGCCTACGAGGCCGTCAGGACCACCGTGGCCCACGGCGGCACCATCCTCTTCGTCGGCACGAAGAAGCAGGCCCAGGAGGCCATCGCCGAGCAGGCCACCCGCGTGGGCATGCCCTACGTGAACCACCGCTGGCTCGGCGGCATGCTCACCAACTTCGCCACGGTCTCCAAGCGCATCGAGCGCATGAAGGAGCTCGAGGAGATCGACTTCGACGACGTCGCCGGCTCGCAGTACACCAAGAAGGAGCTCCTGCTCCTGCGCCGCGAGAAGGAGAAGCTGGAGCGCACCCTCGGCGGCATCCGCAACCTCACCAAGGCCCCGTCCCTGATCTGGATCGTGGACACCAAGAAGGAGCACCTCGCGGTGGACGAGGCCCAGAAGCTGGGCATCCCCGTGGTGGCGATCCTCGACACCAACTGCGACCCCGACGAGGTCGCCTTCCCGATCCCGGGCAACGACGACGCCATCCGCTCCGTCAATCTGCTGACCCGAGTGATCGCCGACGCCGTGGCCGAGGGCCTCATGGAGCGCCACAACAAGAAGTCCGGCGGCGCCGACCAGGCCGCCGAGCCGATGGCCGAGTGGGAGCGCGAGCTGCTCGAGCAGCACGCCGCCGAGCAGACCGCCGCGACCGAGGCCCCGGCCGAGACCGCCGCCCCGGCCGAGACCGAGACCGCCGCCGCGACCGAGGCCCCGGCCGAGACCGAGGCTCCCGCCGAGGCCGCTGCTCCGGCCGAGACCGAGACCGCCGCCGAGTAGTCTCCGTCCACCGTCCGTTTCCCCCGGCGGGGCGTCGTCCCCGCCCGAGGCCGGCCGGGGTGGGTCCACGCCCGCCCCGGCCGGCACCACCGACTGAGTGAGGAGTTTCCATGGCGAACTACACCGCCACTGAGATCAAGGCCCTGCGCGAGCGCACCGGCGCCGGCATGCTGGACGTCAAGAAGGCGCTCGACGAGGCCGACGGCGACCTCCAGAAGGCGCAAGAGATCATCCGCGTCAAGGGCCTCAAGGGCGTCACCAAGCGCGAGGGCCGGGCCACGGCCGAGGGTCTCGTCGCCGCGCGCGTCGAGGGCACCGTCGGGTACATGGTCGAGGTCAACTCCGAGACCGACTTCGTGGCCAAGTCCGCCCCGTTCGTCGAGTTCGGCAACAAGGTGCTCGACGCCGCGGTGGCCGCCGACGCCACCACGCTCGAGTCCCTCATGGACGCCCAGGTGGACGGCAAGGCCGTCTCCGAGCTCGTCACCGAGACCGGTGCCCTGCTCGGCGAGAAGGTCGTCGTCCGCCGCATCGCCCGCGTCGAGGGCGACAACGTGGCCGTCTACCTGCACAAGACCTCCAAGGACCTCCCGGCGCAGGTCGGCGTGCTGCTGGCCGTCGGCGGTGCCGACTCCGGGCAGGTCGCCCACGACGTCGCGGTGCACATCGCCGCGATGTCCCCGACGTTCCTCTCCCAGGAGGACGTGCCCGCCGAGACCGTCGAGTCGGAGAAGCGCGTCGCCGAGGAGACCGCCCGCGCCGAGGGCAAGCCGGAGAAGATCCTCCCGAACATCATCAACGGCCGGCTCAAGGGCTACTTCAAGGACGTCGTCCTGCTCGACCAGGACTTCGCCAAGGACTCCAAGAAGACCGTCGCCAAGGTGCTCGAGGAGGCCGGCGCGTCCGCCACGGCCTTCGCCCGCTTCCGCGTCGGCGCCTGACCGGTCCCGTCCGGGCGCCGGTCGCCCGCTCCCTCGAAGGAGGCGTTCCTGCTCTGCAGGGACGCCTCCTTCGCCGTTCCCGGCACCACCTGCGGCGACGCCCTCGAGGCCCCGGATGCGGGCGTCGGGGGGCAGGTGCGTTCTGTATGCTGAGGGAGGCCCGCCCCGAGCCAGCTGCACCCTCACGGGGCCGAGCCGGTCCACGCAGCTCCGTCGTCCCCGGGAGGAACCATGCCCACCACTTCTGCCTCCGAGATCAAGGACGAGGCCCTGCGCCTGAGCAGGGACCCCCGGGTCGCCCCCGCCCGCCGGCGCGTGCTGCTGAAGCTCTCCGGCGAGGTCTTCGGCGGCGGCTCCATCGGGGTGGACACGCGCGTGGTCCGTGACATCGCCGAGCAGATCGCGGCCACCGTGGGCCAGGTCGAGACCGCGATCGTGGTGGGTGGCGGCAACTTCTTCCGCGGCGCGGAGCTCTCCCAGGCCGGCATGGACCGTTCCCGGGCGGACTACATGGGGATGCTCGGCACCGTCATGAACTGCCTGGCACTGCAGGACTTCCTCGAGCAGTGCGGGGTCGACACCCGCGTGCAGTCCGCGATCAAGATGGAGCAGGTGGCCGAGGTCTACATCCCGCGCCGGGCCATCCGCCACATGGAGAAGGACCGCGTCGTGATCTTCGGCGCCGGCGCCGGGCTGCCCTACTTCTCCACCGACACCGTCGCGGCCCAGCGCGCACTGGAGGTCCACGCGGACGAGGTCCTCATGGCGAAGAACGGGGTGGACGGCGTCTACACCGCCGACCCCCGCACCAACCCGGACGCCCAGCGGCTGTCCACCCTCACCTACGGCGAGGCCCTCGCCCGCGACATCCGGGTCATGGACCAGACGGCCTTCAGCCTGTGCCGCGACAACGACGTGACGATGCGCGTGTTCGGCATGGAGGGCGAGGGCAACGTCACCCGCGCCATCCTCGGGGAGCAGATCGGCACCCTCGTCACCACGTGAGCCGGCGCGGGACGGCCCCCGGCTAGACTGGGGCCAGCACGGCCGGGCGGCGCGGTTCCCGCGCGCCCACCGGCCGAACCGACCCCGCGCGGAGGACTCCGTGCGACACGACGAAGGAGCCCCTACGTGATCTCAGAGACCATGTCCGAAGCGAAGACCAAGATGGGCAAGGCCGTGGACGGCGCCAAGGAGGACTTCGCCGCGATCCGCACCGGCCGGGCCAACCCCTCCCTCTTCTCGAACCTGCTGGTCGAGTACTACGGCACCCCCACCCCGCTCCAGCAGCTGGCCTCCTTCCAGAACCCCGAGGCGCGCACGCTGCTCATCACGCCGTACGACCGCACCGCGCTCAACGACATCGAGAAGGCGCTGCGCAACTCGGACATCGGGGCGAACCCCGCCAACGACGGCAACGTCATCCGCGTGGTCATGCCGGAGCTGACGCAGGAACGGCGCAAGGAGTACGTCAAGGTCGTCGGCCACAAGGCCGAGGAGGCCCGCGTCTCCGTGCGCAACATCCGCCGGCACGCCAAGGACCAGATCGAGAAGGTCGTCAAGGACGGCGACATCGGCGAGGACGAGGGCAAGCGCGCCGAGAAGGACCTCGACGCTGCGACCAAGAAGCACATCGACCAGATCGACGAGATGCTCAAGAACAAGGAAGCGGAGCTGCTGCAGGTCTGATGCCGGACCAGCCACGACCGCACCAGGAGACGAAGGCTTCCCCGGGAACCGCCGGGGGGGCCTTCTCCCCACGTGCCCGGCCGGCGCCCGCCCCGGCCGGCACCGCGACGACCCCGGGCACGCCGGGGCGCCGGCACACCGCGCCCTCGCGCGCCGGCCGCAACCTGCCGGCCGCCGTGGGCGTCGCCGTGGTGCTCATCGGGACCCTGCTCGTGGGGCTGTTCGTCCAGCCCCTCGTCCTGGCGCTCTTCGCCGGGACGGCCGCAGGGATCGGCGTCTGGGAGGTGGGCCGGTCGCTGCGCTACCGCGGCATCGTCATTCCGCGTGTCCCGGCGGTGACCGCGGGCGTGCTGATGCCCCTCGCGGCGTTCGCCGGGGGCGGCGAGGCGCTCATGATGGCCGTGATCGTCGGGCTGACGCTCGTGATCGTCTGGCGGGCCCTGGGGGACCGGGACGGCATGATCCTGTCGATCATGGGCTCCGTCTTCGCCCTGGTATGGGTGGGTTTCCTGCTCAGCATCGCCCTGCTGCTCTACCACACCGACTCGGGCCCCCTGAAGGTGCTCACCGTCATGCTGCTGGCCGTCGGCTCGGACACCTGCGGCTACGCCGTGGGAGTGGTCTGGGGCCGCCACCCCATGGCACCGCGGATCAGCCCGAAGAAGTCCTGGGAGGGCTTCGCCGGATCGCTGGGCGGCTCGGTGCTGATCGGCGTCCTGTGCGCCGTCCTGCTGCTCGACCACGCCTGGTGGGAGGGTGCCGTGCTCGCCGCGGTCCTCGTCCTCGCCGCGACGCTCGGCGACTTCTCCGAGTCCATGGTCAAGCGCGAGCTGGGGATCAAGGACATGGGCACCCTCCTGCCCGGCCACGGGGGAGTGATGGACCGCATCGACTCCATCCTCTTCGCCGTCCCCGCCGGGTACCTGCTCTTCGCGCTCTTCGCCGCGAGCGCCTGAGCCGGGCGTCCAGGACCCGCTGCCCATGACCCCCGAACGCCCAGGAGCCCCGCCCGCCACCGCCCGCATCCCGCGGTGCGCCGAGGCGGAGCGCGGGTACGACGTCGCCCAGGTGGACGACTTCCTGGCCGCCGTGCACGCGGCCCTGCAGGACGCCCCGCACGGTCCCGGACCGGAGTACGGGTCCGGGACCGTGCTCAGCACGCAGGTGCGCGCGGCCGTCTTCGCCGGCGCGCGGGGCGGCTACCGGCCGGAGGCCGTCGACGAGGTGCTGGACGCGGCCGAGGAGTCGCTCGCCGCGGCCGAGCGCGAACGGTGCCTGCGCGCCCGGGGCCCCGAGGCCTGGCAGCAGCACCTCGACGCCCTCACCCGGCTCCTCCGGAACCGTCTCGACCGGCCGCGCACCCAGCGGTTCCGGCGGCCCTCCCGGCCACGGGCCCAGGGCTACTCCGCGGCCCACGTGGACGTGCTCTGCGAGCGCCTCGGCGCCCGGCTGACGGATGCCGCCCCCCTCGAGCCGGCCGAGCTGCGCCGGGCCGTCTTCCCGCCCGCGCAGGGCGAGCGCAGCTACGAGGAGCAGCAGGTGGACGCCTTCCTGGACCGCGCCGTCCAGCTGCTCCTGGCCTCCCGCTGAACCGGGCCACCCGAAGCGTCTGTGTATACAGGCTGCACCGGGTGCCGTCCAGAATCACCCTTCCATGTCGTCCCTGACCCCGAAAAAGCAACTTCTGGGTGTTTGACCTTGCTCCTGTGCATACAACGGCCTAGTGTGGGCCACATCACATGAGGAGGTAGCCCATGTCCAACCAGCCACCCATCGACGCCGACGACCTCGTCGCCGACGTCGACTTCCCCGCGGCCCAGCGGTCGCCAGAGTTCCAGGAGCTGCGGAAGACCCACCGCGGCTTCGTCTTCCCGCTCGCCATCGCCTTCCTGGTCTGGTACCTGCTGTACGTGGTGCTCGCCATGTACGTGCCGCAGCTGTTCGCCGTCCAGGTCATCGGCAACGTCAACCTGGGCGTGGTTCTGGGTCTGCTCCAGTTCGTCACGACCTTCGCCATCACGGGCGCCTACGTGTCCTTCGCCAACCGCAAGCTGGACCCGAAGGCCACGGCCATCCGGGAGCGCCTCGAGCCCTCTGTCGGAGCCCCCCGCGGCGTCCACGGACAGGAGAACTGACCGATGCACCACCTGCACTCCGCGCTCGCGCCCATGACCGCCACCACCACGGAGACGGTCGGCACGCCCTGGATCAACATCTCCATCTTCGGCGCGTTCGTCGTCGTCACGATGGTCATCGTCCTCCGCGCCTCGAAGTCCACCTCCACGGCCGCCGACTACTACGCCGGCGGCCGCGGCTTCAGCGGCACCCAGAACGGCCTGGCCATCGCGGGCGACTACCTCTCGGCGGCGTCCTTCCTGGGCATCGTGGGCGCGATCGCCCTCCAGGGCTACGACGGGTTCCTCTACTCGATCGGCTTCCTCGTGGCCTGGCTCGTGGCGCTGCTGCTCATCGCCGAGCTCCTGCGCAACACCGGCAAGTTCACGATGGCCGACGTGCTGTCCTTCCGCCTGCGCCAGCGCCCCGTGCGCGTGGCGGCCTCCATCTCCACCCTCGCCGTGTCCGCGTTCTACCTGCTGGCCCAGATGGCCGGCGCCGGTGCGCTGGTGTCGCTGCTGCTGGGCATCGGTTCGAAGGCCGGGCAGTCGCTCGTCATCGTGGTCGTGGGCGTGCTCATGATCGTCTACGTCCTCGTGGGCGGGATGAAGGGCACCACCTACGTGCAGATCATCAAGGCCGTGCTCCTGGTCACGGGCGTGGCCGTCATGACCGTCTGGATCCTGGCGCTCTACGGCTTCAACTTCTCCTCCCTGCTCGGTGACGCGGTCGCGGTCTCCGGCAATCCCGCCATCCTCGAACCGGGCCTGAAGTACGGCGTGAGCGAGACCAGCAAGCTGGACTTCATCTCCCTGGGCCTGGCCCTCGTCTTCGGCGCCGCGGGCCTGCCCCACGTGCTGATGCGCTTCTACACGGTGCCCACCGCCAAGGAGGCCCGCACCTCCGTGGTCTGGGCCATCTCGCTGATCGGCCTGTTCTACCTCTTCACCCTGATCCTGGGCTTCGGCGCGGCGGCCCTCATCGGCGCCGAGCGGATCCAGGCGGCCCCGGGCGGCGTGAACTCCGCGGCCCCGCTGCTGGCCTTCGAGCTCGGCGGATCGCTGCTGATGGGCATCATCGCGGCCGTGGCCTTCGCCACGATCCTCGCGGTCGTCGCCGGCCTGGCCATCACCGCCTCCGCCTCCTTCGCCCACGACATCTACACCAGCGTGATCAAGAAGGGCGACTCCGATCCCCGCAAGGAGCTGAAGGTCGCGAAGACCACCGTGGTGGTCATCGGCCTGGTGTCCATCGCCGGCGGCATCGGCGCGCAGGGTCAGAACGTCGCGTTCCTCGTGGCGCTCGCCTTCGCGGTCGCGGCCTCGGCGAACCTGCCGACCATCCTGTACTCCCTCTACTGGCGGCGCTTCACCACCCGCGGCGCGGTCTGGTCGATGTACGGCGGCCTGATCATCTCGGTGGGCCTCATCATCTTCTCCCCAGTCATGTCCGGCACCGAGACGTCGATGATCCCGACGGCCGACTTCGCGTGGTTCCCGTTGCAGAACCCGGGCATCGTCTCGATCCCGGCCTCCTTCCTCCTCGGCTTCATCGGTTCCATGACGGAGCGCCGTCTCGAGGACCCGGTCAAGCAGTCCGAGATGGAGGTGCGCTCCCTCACAGGCATCGGCGCGGAGAAGCCCGTCGCCCACTGACGGATTCTCCGCTCCCACCTGGGAGGATGTCCGGCCCGCCCGCAGCCACGGCTTCCGGCGGGCCGGTCCGTGTCCGGGGACACACGTCGATTCGCCATCGAGAACAGACAGGGGGCTGACCGTCGGCTAGGGTGATGGACAGAAGCAACCTCAGGGTATTCCAGGGATACTCGCCGGTTGCGTACAATGAAAGTCCCTCCCGGGACGGATAAGGAGCCATCATGGGAATCATCAGCTGGATCATCCTCGGCCTCATCGCCGGTGCCCTCGCCAAGCTCATCATGCCGGGCAGCCAGGGTGGCGGCATCATCGTCACCATCGTCCTCGGCATCGTCGGGGCCCTCCTCGGAGGCTTCCTGGGCTCGCTGATCGGCATCGGGGACCTCGAGTCCGCGTTCGACATCGGCACCATCATCACCGCCGTCGTGGGAGCCCTCATCGTGCTCTTCATCTGGGGCGCGGTCTCCGGCCGCAAGGGTCGCGCCACGCGCTGACCCGACCCCGTCGGTCGCCGAGGCCCCGTCCACCGTTTCCGG
>NZ_BAAGPL010000015.1:69064-86265 GCF_054784195.1 Kocuria himachalensis | reverse complement strand
TCCCGGGCCGGGCACGGACCGGACAGCCCCGGCCCGCCGGAGGCACGGGTCCGGGGCGACCGCTGGGGGATACTGGGGCCATGACGCCCCCCGCCTCCCCTCCACGCGCCCGCCCGACGCCCGAGCTGAGCGCGCTGGCCGCCGCCGGTCCCCGCAGGATCAGCGTCCTCGGCTCGACGGGCTCGATCGGCACCCAGGCGCTCGACGTCGTGCGGGCCGCCCGCGAGCTCGAGGGCGCGGCCCCGTTCACCGTGGTCGCCCTCGCCGCCGGAGCACGCCACCTCGAGCTGCTCGCCGACCAGGCCGTCGAGACCCGCGCCGCGGTCGTGGCGACCAGCGGCACCGGTCAGGACGCCGCCCGGCTGGCACGGCTGATCGCGGAGCGGGCCGCGCCCGCCGGGGCGGCGGGCTACCGCCCGGACATCGAGCACGGGCCCGGCGCGGCGTCCGCGGCCGCCGCACATCCCGGCGCGGACCTCGTGCTCAACGGCATCACCGGCTCCATCGGGCTCGCGCCCACGCTGGCGGCGCTGCGGGCCGGGCACAAGCTCGCGCTGGCGAACAAGGAGTCGCTGATCGCCGGCGGCGCCCTCGTGAAGGCCGCCGCCGCGGCCACCGGGGACCCGGACGCCCTGATCCCCGTGGACTCCGAGCACTCGGCACTCGCGCAGGCGCTGCGCGGCGGCACCGCCGGAGAGGTCGACCGGCTCGTGCTGACGGCCTCCGGCGGACCGTTCCGCGGCCGGTCCCGCGCGGAGCTGGAATCGGTCACGCCGCAGGACGCGCTGCGCCACCCGACCTGGGACATGGGCCTGATGGTGACGACGAACTCGGCGTCCATGGTGAACAAGGCCCTCGAGGTGCTCGAGGCCCACCTGCTCTTCGACGTCCCCCTCGAGCGCATCGACGTGGTGGTGCACCCCCAGTCGGTCGTGCACTCCATGGTCCAGTTCGTGGACGGCTCCACCCTCGCCCAGGCCTCGCCCCCGGACATGCGCCTGCCCATCGCCCTCGGCCTGGCCTGGCCCCACCGGGTGCCCGGCGCCGCCCGGCCGTGCGACTGGACGCGCGCCGCGGAGTGGACCTTCGAGCCCCTCGACCCGGTGGCGTTCCCGGCCGTCGAGCTCATCAAGGCGGCGGGGGAGCGGGGCGGGACCTTCCCCGCCGTGTTCAACGCGGCCAACGAGGAGGCGGTGCACGCCTTCCACGACGGCCGGATCCGGTTCACCGCCATCGTGGACACGGTCGAGGCGGTGCTGGGCGAGCACGACGACGGCGGCCCGCTGGAGCTCGAGGCCGTGATGGCGGCCGAGCGCTGGGCCCGCCGGCGGGCCCGCGAGGTGATCGCCGGCTGACGGAGCGGGCCGCGGTCCGTGCTACGATTCCCGGCGGATGACGAGTCCCAGCGCGAAGCTCTGGCTAGCTGGGCGGCAACCCTCTCCCGTAGTGGGGTGCCCCAGGTGACCATCCGGCCACGGCGCGACGACGCAGCCGGCGGCAAGTACGGTTCGACCGCTCCGCGCCCACCGGCGCGACGACGCCCGCAACCGTGGACGCCGCCGGACCCTCGGGCCCTGGCGCCGACATCCGACTTCCTGGACCCATGGAAAGGCTCGACATGCGATCGCAGCGCCTCACCCTCCTCGCACTGGCCACCACCCTCAGCCTGACCCTCTCCGCCTGCGGAGGATCCGACCAGGCCGCCGCACCCTACGACGACGGCGTGATCAAGATCGGCACCGACGGCCGCACCCAGGTCCACGAGGCCTTCCTCGAGGAGGCGGAGGCGGCGGGGATCGAGGTCGAGCTGGTGGAGTTCACCGACTACAACCAGCCGAACGCCGCCCTCACCAGCGGTGACCTGGACATGAACTGGTTCCAGCACGGTGCGTTCCTGGCCGACTACCGGAACAACTCGGGCGAGGACATCGTCCCCATCGGTTCCACCTCGATCTACCCCCTGGGCCTCTACTCGGAGCGCTACGAGTCCCTGCAGCAGATCAAGGAGGGCGACGAGATCGCCGTCCCCAACGACGCGATCAACCTGGCCCGCGCCCTGCTCCTGCTCAAGTCCGCCGGTCTCGTCGAGTTCACCTCCGACACCACGGCGCCGTCCGAGCTGGACGTCGACGCCGAGAAGTCGAAGGTGAAGGTCACCCCGGTCTCGGCCGAGCAGACCGTCCTGTCCCTGAGCTCCACCGCCGGCGCGGTGGTGAACAACACCTTCCTGGCCCGGGCGGACATCGACCCCAACACGGCGCTCTTCTCGGACGGCGAGGACAACGAGAACGCCCTGCCCTACGTGAACTTCTTCGCGGCCACCGGCGCGAACAAGGACGACGAGACCCTCCACCAGGTCGCCGACCTGTTCCACACGGACGCCGTGCTGGCGGCCGAGCAGGCGGAGACCAAGAACACCGCGGTGTCGAAGGACGTTCCGCAGGACGAGCTGATCCAGGTCGTCGACCAGTACGCCGAGGACCTCCAGAAGTGACCGCGCCGCTCGGACCGGAGCGGGTCCCGCCCGGGGCGGGCGACGTCGTCGTCCGCTTCGAGGACGTCACCAAGTCCTTCGTGACCGGGCCCGCCCGGGCCCGCCGCGAGGTCGTGGCCGTGGACGGCGTCTCGCTGGAGATCCGGCGCGGCGAGATCTTCGGTGTCATCGGCTACTCCGGCGCCGGCAAGTCCACCCTCGTGCGCCTGATCAACGGCCTCGAACCCGTCACCTCGGGGTCCCTGACCGTGGAGGGCTTCGAGGTGGCCGGTCGGCGCGAGACCGAGCTGGCGCCCGTCCGGCAGGAGATCGGCATGATCTTCCAGCAGTTCAACCTCTTCACGTCCCGCACCGTCGCCGGCAACGTCGAGTACCCGCTCAAGCGGGCCGGCTGGCCGAAGGAGAAGCGCCGGGCCCGGGTGGCGGAGCTGCTCGAGTTCGTGGGCCTGTCCGCGCGCGCCGGCAACTACCCGGAGCAGCTCTCGGGCGGGCAGAAGCAGCGCGTGGGCATCGCCCGGGCACTGGCGACCAGCCCGAAGCTGCTCCTGGCCGACGAGTCCACGAGCGCCCTGGACCCGGAGACCACCCAGGAGGTGCTGCAGGTGCTGCAGCGGGTCAACCGGGAGCTGGGCATCACGATCGTAATCATCACCCACGAGATGGACGTGGTCCGGGCGATCGCCGACCGCGTGGCCGTGATGCAGGACGGGAAGGTCGTGGAGCACGGCTCCACCGTGGACATCTTCGCCCGGCCCCGCACCGAGACCGCCCGCCGCTTCGTCTCCTCCGTCCTGCACTCGGTGCCCGACGCCCGTGAGGTGGAACGGCTCCGCCGCGCCCACCGCGGGCGCCTGGTGATCGTGGACGTCGGCGACGGCGTGGACATCGGCGGGGTGCTCTCCGACGGCGCCGCCCGCGGCGTCCGCTTCACCATCGCCTACGGGGGGATCAGCGTGCTGCAGGAGCAGTCATTCGGTTCCCTGACCTTCGAGCTGATCGGGGAGGACACGGCCGTGCAGTCCGTGGTCGACGCGATGTCCCGCATCACGACCCTGAGAGAGGTGGCCGCGTGAACGACTGGTCCGTCCTGGGACCCGAGCTGCTGTCCGCGCTCGGGGAGACCCTCTACATGGTGGCCGTCACGCTGCTGCTCGCCGGTCTTCTCGGGCTGCTCGTGGGCGTGGGCCTCTACGTCACCCGCCGGGGCAACATCCTGGAGCACCGGGCGGTCCACGAGGTGCTCAACGTCGTGGTGAACTTCGTCCGGCCGATCCCGTTCATCATCCTGCTGGCCGCGCTCGGACCGGTCACCGAGGACGTCGTGGGGACCCGTCTGGGGCCCAACGCGGCGATCTTCGCGATGACCATCGGCGCGATGTTCGCGGTGGCGCGCATCGTCGAGCAGAACCTCATGAGCGTGGACCCCGGCGTCGTCGAGGCGGCCCGCTCGATGGGGGTCTCCCGGGCCAGGATCATCACCACGGTGATCCTGCCCGAGGCGCTGGGCCCCCTGGTGCTCGGCTACACCTTCCTCGTCATCGGCATCACGGACATGTCCGCGATGGCCGGGGCCATCGGCGCCGGCGGCCTGGGCGACTTCGCCCTGCGCCTGGGCTACCAGCGGTTCAACGACGAGGTCACGTGGGCGGCGGTCGCCGTCATCGTGGTCCTGGTGCAGCTCGTGCAGGTGGTGGGCAACCGGCTGGCCCGCCGGATCCTGCGCCGCTGAGGCGCTCCACCCGGCGCCCTCCGACGGCCGGTCACCTCCTCCGGGAGGTGGCCGGCCGTCGTCGTGGCCCGGTGCGCCTGCCACGCACCGTCCAGGATGGTGGTGCAGACTGGTCCTCGCCGTGCCGAGCGCACGGCCCCGCCCCCGGCGCCCGCCGGGGGCCTCGACGATCCCGGGAGGTCCGACGGATGGGCGTCGTGCTGTTCCTCGTGGGCGTGCTGCTGGCCGCCGTCGCCATCGCGGTCTCCATCGCCCTCCACGAGATCGGCCACCTGGTGCCGGCCAAGCTCTTCGGCGTGCGCGTCACGCAGTACATGGTGGGCTTCGGGCGCACCGTGTTCTCCCGCCGGCGGGGCGAGACGGAGTACGGGCTCAAGGCGGTCCCGCTGGGCGGCTACATCTCGATGGTGGGGATGTACCCGCCGCCGCGTGCGGGCACGACCGCCCGCGCCTCGAGCACCGGCGTGTTCCAGCAGCTGGCGGCCGAGGCCCGCGGGGCCGCCGCCGACCAGCTCGCCCCCGGCGACGAGGACCGCGTGTTCTACCGGCTGCCCGTGTGGAAGCGGGTCGTGATCATGCTCGGCGGCCCGGTGATGAACCTCCTGCTCGGCGCCCTGTGCCTCGCCGTCCTGCTCTCCGGCTTCGGGACGGCGACGCCCACTACGACCGTCGCCTGGGTCTCCGAGTGCGTGGTGGCCGCCGAGCGCCAGGCCGCCGGGCAGACCGAGTGCCGGCCGGAGGACCCCCAGGCCCCCGCGAACGCCGCCGGGCTGCGCCCCGGGGACGTCGTCACGGCCGTCGACGGCGCCCCGGTCGCCTCCTGGGACGAGCTCACCGGCCGGATCCGGGAACGGGCCGGGGAGCGGATCCCGGTGGTGGTCGAGCGGGACGGGCAGACCGTGTCCACGTCGCTCACCCCCATCCTGTCGTCGCGCCCCGTGCTGGACGCCTCCGGCGCCGCCGTGACCGACGAGGACGGCGCCCCCCGCTACGAGGAGGTCGGGTTCATCGGCATCAGCCCCACGACCGAGCCCGTCCGGCAGCCGCTGACCGCGGTGCCCGGGGCGGTGCTCGACGGGCTGCAGCAGATCGCCGGGGTGGTGCTGCACCTGCCGCAGCGGGTCTACGAGGTCGGGGAGGCGGCGTTCTCCGACGCGCCGCGGGACCCCGACGGGCCGATCTCCGTGGTCGGGGTCGGCCGGATCTCGGGGGAGATCGCCGCGCACGAGGAGATCGCGCTGCGGGACAAGGCCGCCTCCCTCGTCGGCCTGGTCGGCTCCGTCAACCTGGCCCTGTTCGTCTTCAACCTGCTCCCGCTGCTGCCGCTCGACGGCGGGCACGTGGCCGGGGCGCTGTGGGAGGCGCTGCGGCGGGGGAGCGCCCGGCTGCTGGGCCACCGCGACCCCGGCCCGTTCGACCCCGCCCGGCTGCTGCCGGTGACCTATGCGGTGGCCGTGCTGATGATCGGGATGTCCGTGCTGCTGATCTACGCGGACATCGTCAAGCCGGTCCGGCTGTTCTGAGTCCGCCCCCGGCGGCCCGGACCCGGGGCCGCCGGGCGTTCGGCGAGGGAGGAATCACCCTCCGCCGCCCGGGGTCCGCCCCGGAGCATGGGGCACAATGGGAACCGGCGACGGGCCCGGCGAGCGGGTCCCGGCGCCACCGCTCCAGCTCCTGCCCTCGATTCCTCGGAGGAACTCCTTGACCCCGGTCAGCCTCGGCATGCCCGCCGCCCCCCCGCCCGTCCTCACCCCGCGCCGGAAGACCCGGCAGATCCGGGTCGGGTCCGTGGGCGTCGGCTCCGACTCGCCGGTGAGCGTGCAGTCCATGACGACCACCCCCACCACGGACATCAACGCGACCCTGCAGCAGATCGCCGAGCTCAACGCCACCGGCTGCGACATCGTCCGGGTGGCGTGCCCGTCCCAGGACGACGCCGACGCCCTGCCGATCATCGCCATGAAGTCTCCGATCCCGGTGATCGCCGACATCCACTTCCAGCCGAAGTACGTCTACGCCGCCATCGAGGCCGGGTGCGCGGCCGTGCGCGTGAACCCGGGCAACATCCGCAAGTTCGACGACCAGGTCGGCCAGATCGCCCGCGAGGCCAAGGCCGCCGGGGTGTCCATCCGGATCGGCGTGAACGCCGGCTCCCTCGACCAGCGGATCATGGACAAGTACGGCAAGGCCACGCCCGAGGCGCTCGTGGAGTCCGCCGTGTGGGAGGCGTCCCTGTTCGAGGAGCACGACTTCCACGACTTCAAGATCTCCGTCAAGCACAACGACCCGGTCACCATGGTCCGGGCCTACCAGCTGCTCGCCGAGCGCGGCGACTGGCCCCTGCACCTCGGCGTGACCGAGGCGGGCCCCGCCTTCCAGGGCACCATCAAGTCCGCCACGGCCTTCGGCGCCCTGCTGTCCCAGGGCATCGGGGACACCATCCGGGTCTCCCTCTCGGCGCCGCCGGTCGAGGAGGTCAAGGTCGGCAACCAGATCCTGCAGTCCCTGGGCCTGCGCCCGCGCAAGCTCGAGATCGTCTCCTGCCCCTCGTGCGGCCGCGCCCAGGTGGACGTCTACACGCTCGCCGACGAGGTGACGGCGGGTCTGGAGGGCCTCACCGTCCCGCTGCGGGTGGCCGTGATGGGCTGCGTCGTCAACGGCCCGGGCGAGGCCCGCGAGGCCGACCTCGGCGTGGCCTCCGGCAACGGCAAGGGCCAGATCTTCGTCAAGGGCGAGGTCGTGAAGACCGTCCCCGAGGACCTCATCGTGGAGACCCTGATCGAGGAGGCCAACCGCATCGCCGCCGAGATGGAGACGGACGAGAACGGGGAGACCACGGCGGGCAGCCCCGTCGTGAGCGTCAGCTGACGGGCCGGTGACGAGCGGGTGAGGACGCAGCGGAGGACGGCGCCGCGGCTGGTGCCGGCGGGGGAGGTCGATCCGGCCCAGCTGGACCGGCTGCTCGAGGCCGACCCGGTCGCCCACGCGTTCGTGGCCGCCCACGTCGAGTCCTACCGCGGCAGCAAGGGCTCGCGGATCCCGCCCGTGGTCGGCACGGCCGGGCCGGACGGGGAGCTGACCGGCGCCTGCTGGGTGGGCACGAACGTGGTGCCCGTGTCCCTGGACGCCCCGGGCCTGGACCTCGTCGGCGGGCACCTGCGCCGGGGCGGGTCCCGGCACGCCTCGCTGTTCGGGCCCGCCGAGCTGGTGCTCGGGCTGTGGTCCCGGGTGGAGCGCTCCTGGCCCCGCCCCTTCGACCTGCGGCCCGTCCAGCCCCTGCTGGCCATCGACCGGGACCCGGCGCTCGCCCCGCACCCCGGCGTCCGCGTCGCGCGTCCCGAGGACCTGCCCGCCGTGCTCCCGGCGAGCGCCGCGATGTTCGAGGAGGAGGTGGGCTACTCCCCGTACACGGGCGGTGACCGCGGGTACCGGGACAGGGTCTCCGCGCTCGTCGCGGCGGGGCGCTGCCTCGTCCTCACCGACGACGGGGGCCGGGTGGTGTTCAAGGCCGACCTCGGCTCGGTGGCCCGCGGAGTGGCGCAGGTGCAGGGCGTGTGGGTCGACCCGGCGCACCGCGGCCGGGGGCTGGCGGCGCCCTGCATGGCCGCCGCCGTGCGCCTCGCCCGCCGGCGCACACCGGTGGTCAGCCTCTACGTCAACGACTACAACGTCCGGGCCCTTGCCACCTACCGTCGGGTCGGCTTCGAGCGGGTCGGGACCTTCGCCACCGTGCTGCTCTGAGGCCCCCGCGCACGCCGATCCTGGCGCGGCTGCCCGGGCCGGGGGTGTAGATTTGACCGGAATCAGCGGCGCCGTCGGCGCCGCCCACCCTCACGACGCCCGGGCCCGGCCGCACCACGCCGCGCTCCCCGGGAGAAACGGAGCCCTCGTGGCGCTGCGACTCTCCTCCCTGTTCCTGCGGACCCTGCGCGAAGACCCTGTCGACGCCGAGGTGGACAGCCACAAGCTGCTCGTCCGTGCCGGCTACATCCGCCGCGCCGCCCCGGGCATCTACACCTGGCTGCCGATGGGCCTGCGGGTGCTCGGGAAGGTCGAGCAGGTGGTGCGCGAGGAGATGGGCGCGATCGGGGCCCAGGAGGTGCACTTCCCGGCGCTGCTGCCGCGCGAGCCCTACGAGGTCACCCACCGCTGGACGGAGTACGGCGAGAACCTCTTCCGCCTGAAGGACCGCAAGGACGCCGACTACCTCCTCGCGCCCACGCACGAGGAGATGTTCACGCTGCTCGTCAAGGACCTGTACTCGTCCTACAAGGACCTCCCCGTCACCCTGTACCAGATCCAGGCGAAGTACCGGGACGAGGCCCGTCCCCGCGCCGGCCTCCTGCGCGGGCGCGAGTTCGTCATGAAGGACTCCTACTCCTTCGACGTCGACGACGCCGGTCTCGACGAGTCCTACGCCAGGCACCGCGAGGCCTACGTCCGGATCTTCGAGCGCCTCGGCCTGCCCGTGGTCGCCGTCTCGGCCCAGTCCGGGGCCATGGGCGGCTCCCGCTCCGAGGAGTTCCTGCACCCCACGGTCATCGGCGAGGACACGTTCGTGCGCTCGCCGGGGGGCTACGCGGCCAACGTCGAGGCGGTGACCACCGTGGTCCCCGAGGAGTCCGACCCCGCCGGGGCCCCCGAGGCACGGGTGCTCGAGACCCCGGACAGCCCCACCATCGACACGCTCGTGCAGCGCTCGAACGAGATGCACCCGCGGACCGAAGGGCCCTGGACCGCCGCCGACACCCTCAAAAACGTGGTGCTCGCGGTCATCCTGCCCGACGGCGCGCGACGGCTCGTGGCGGTCGGCCTGCCCGGCGACCGCGCCGTGGACCTCAAACGGATCGAGGCCGGCATCGGCGCCGCCCTGGACGTCCCCGGCGAGGTGCTGGTGGAACAGGCCGGCGACGAGGACCTGCGGGCCTACCCCCTGCTGGTCAAGGGCTACATCGGTCCCGGCCTGTCCCTCGACCAGGCCGTGCTCGGCGAGAAGTCCTCGACCGGCATCCCCTTCTTCGTGGACCCGCGCGTGGTCCGCGGCACCCGCTGGGTCACCGGGGCGAACGTGGCCAGCCAGCACGTCTACGACCTCACGGCCGGGCGCGACTTCGCGTGGGACGGCGTCCTCGAGTGCGCCGACGTCCGGGCGGGCGACCCCGCGCCGGACGGCTCCGGACCGCTCGAGGCGGCCCGCGGCATCGAGATGGGCCACATCTTCCAGCTGGGCCGCAAGTACGCGGAGGCGCTGGGGCTGAAGGTCCTGGACCGCAACGGCAAGCTCGTCACCGTGACCATGGGCTCCTACGGGATCGGCGTCACCCGGGCGGTCGCCGCCCTGGCCGAGGCCTACCACGACGACAAGGGCCTGCTCTGGCCCCGCCAGGTCGCCCCCGCGGACGTCCACGTGGTCGCCACCGGCAAGGGCCCCGAGGTGCTGGAGGAGGCCGAGAAGGTCGTGGCCGAGCTCGAGGCGGAGGGGCTCGAGGTGCTCTTCGACGACCGGCCCAAGGTCTCCCCGGGCGTGAAGTTCGGCGACGCCGAGCTGCTCGGCGTGCCCACCGTGCTGGTGGTCGGCCGCGGCCTCAAGGACGGCGTCCTCGAGCTCAAGGACCGCGCGAGCGGCAGCAGCGAGGACGTGGCCCGGGACGGCGTCGCCGCGGTGGTCGCCGCAGCCGTGCGCGGCTGAGCGCGTGCAGGGGCTCGGCGCCTGGCTCGGGTCCTCGGGCCTGGAGCAGATGGACCCCGGCGTCGTCGCCCTGCTGGTGGCCGCCGGGCTCGCCGCGGGCTTCGTCGACGCCGTGGTCGGCGGCGGTGGTCTGCTGCAGCTGCCCGTGGTGCTGATGGTGCCGGGGATCAGCCCCGTCCAGGCGCTGGCCACCAACAAGATGGGCTCCGTGTTCGGCACCGCGACGAGCGCCCTGACGTTCTACCGGCGCACGTCCCCCGACCTGCGCACGGCCCTGCCCATGGCCGGTGTCGCGCTGGTCGGCAGCTTCGGCGGGGCCGCGCTCGCCGCGTCCCTGCCCGAGGCGGTGTTCCGCCCGATCATCCTCGCCGCGCTGGTGGCCGTGCTCCTGTTCACGGTCGCCCGCCCGACCGTCGGGCAGCTCACCGAGCTGCGCCACAGCGGGGCGCGGCACTACGGCACCGCGATGGTGATCGGCACCGTCATCGGCTTCTACGACGGCGTGATGGGCCCGGGCACCGGCTCGTTCCTCGTCATCGCCATGATCACCCTCCTGGGCTACAGCTTCCTGGCCGCGAGCGCCAAGGCGAAGATCGTCAACCTCGCCACCAACGTGGGCGCGCTCGTCTTCTTCTTCGGCCACGGGTCGGTGCTGTGGGGCCTGGGACTCGTCCTGGGGCTGTCCAACATGCTGGGCGGCTACCTCGGGGCGCGCACCGCCGTGGCCCGCGGCAGCCGCTTCATCCGGGTCGTGTTCCTCACCGTCGTCTCGCTGCTCATCCTCAAGCTCGGCCTCGACGTCCTCCGGGGAGCCTGAGCCGGCCCGCCGGTCCGGGGTCACCGCGGCGGGTCGTCGCGGACCACGCCGGGCAGGGCGCCGACCTCCCCGGTGAGCCCGGCGCGCAGCCCGGTCGCGCGCTCCAGCGCCACGAGCGCCCAGCACCGCGCGCCGGGCTCCCCGCGGCCCAGGACGTGCGCGGCGGCGTCCTGCACGTCCCGGGCCGCCGTGTCCGCGACCCGGCCGGGGTGCGCCCGCACGTCGTCGGCCAGGACGTAGGCACCTGCCGGCAGCCCCGGGTCCGCCGCGAGCACCCTTCCGGCGACAGGGGCCTGCAGGAGCTCCTCGACGTCTCCCCGCGCCCGGGCCGCCAGCTCCGCGGGCACGGCACCGGCCGGGGCGGCAGCCGGAGGAGCACCCCCGTCCGGGGCCGTCCCGGCGCGGGCGGCCAGCGCCTCGAAGGCGTAGCCGGCCCGGTCCAGCGCCGACCACAGGACGGCGCCGGGGGCGGTCGTCCCGCCGGGGGCCGGGTCCCCGCCGACGTCGCACAGATCGTCGCCGGCCGGTGCCGGGGACCCGTCCAGCTGCCGGGCCGCGGTGACCCGCGAGACCGCCGCCGCGGCGAGCACCCGGGCCAGGGCGGGGTCCTCGGCGGCCAGGGCGTCACCGGCCAGGACCGTCGCCGTCGTCCGCAGCGCGGTGGGCGCCGCGGCGACCGAGCCCCCGCCGCCCACGGCGTCCGTGCCGCCGGCGGGGGAGGGGCGCTGCGCGCGGGCGGCGGCGCTCGTGCGGTCGTCGGGCGCGGGTCCGAGGGCCTCGAGCTGCCGGGCCAGGTCCGCGCGCACGTCCTCCCACGGGGCGGCGGGCACCGGGTCCGGGGAGGGGGCCTCGAGCAGCGCCTCGGTGCGCAGCCACGCGTCGGCGCGCACGACCTCGTCCGGGGGCACCGGACGGGCGGAGTCCAGCCACCACGCCCCGGCGGTGCCGATCGCGAGCAGGACCCCCAGCAGCAGCGGGAGCACCCTGTGGGCGGGGGCGCGGGGATCGGTCACCGGGAGGCTCCTGGGGGACGGGGCGGGGGACGGCGGAGGGCCGCGTCCATCATAGGATTTCCAGGACCGACCCCGCCGTCCCGACAGCACGAGGAGACCCCGTGAGCGAGCACAGCACCCCCGGACCCGACGACCACCGGCTGGCCGAGCTGATCGGGCCCGCGGTGGAGGAGGCGGGGCTCGTCCTGGAGGACGTCGCCCTGAAGCCCGCCGGCACCGGGCTCGTGCTGCAGGTGCTCGTGGACCTCCCGGAGGACAGCACCGACAGCGTGGACATCGACCGGATCGCCGCGGTCTCCCGCGCCGTGTCCGAGCTCCTCGACCGCACGGACCCCGTGCCGGGCTCCGCCTACGAGCTGGAGGTGTCCTCCCCGGGAGCCACGCGGGAGCTCGTGGCGCCCCGGCACTGGCGCCGCTCGATCGGCCGGCTGGTGCGCGTCACCCCGGTCGAGGGCGAGAAGTTCACGGCCCGCCTGCTCGAGGTGGAGCCGGACGGCGTGCTCCTGCAGCGCAGCCACCAAGTGAAGAAGGGCATGGCGCCCCGGCTGCTCGACCCGGAGCGCTGGGCCTTCGACGCCGTGCGCCGGGCGAAGGTGGAGGTCGAGTTCACGGACTGACGGGCCCGCCCGTCCCCGGCACGAGTGTAAGATGTGCCGTTGACGCCGCGGCGCCCACCGGCGCCGCGGTCCGCAGTGCGACGACAACCGAGTGCGACGACGAGTGTGTGAGCACGACCCGTGGCGGCGCTCCGTCATCCCCGACGGCGCGCTGCGCCGTCCCCGGGGTCGTCAGGTGAGGAAGGCCGGACATGGACATCGATATGAGCACCCTCCGACTGCTGGAGCGTGAGCGCGACATCCCCGTGGACCTGCTCATCCCCACCATCGAGCAGGCCCTCCTGCTCGCGTACCACAAGACCGCCGGCGCGCTCCCGGGGGCGCGCGCCGAGATCGAGCGCCGGACCGGCCACGTCACCATCTGGGCCCCCGAGCTGGACGAGGACGGCGAGGCGGTCGGGGAGTTCGACGACACCCCGGCCGGGTTCGGGCGGATCGCCGCCTCCACGGCCCGCCAGGTCATCCTCCAGCGGCTGCGCGACGTCGAGGACGACGCCGTCCTGGGCCACTTCAAGGGCCGCGAGGGCGAGATCGTCTCCGGGCAGATCCAGCAGGGGCACAACCCCCACATGGTCCAGGTCGACCTCGGCACCGTGGAGGGCGTGCTGCCCCCGCACGAGCAGTCCCCCGGCGAGAAGTACCCGCACGGCGCCCGCATCCGTGCGTTCGTCGTCGAGGTCAAGCGCGGCATGAAGGGCCCGTCCATCACGCTGTCCCGCTCCCACCCCGACCTGGTGCGCCGCCTGTTCGAGATGGAGGTGCCGGAGATCGCCGACGGCTCCGTGGAGATCATGGCGATCGCCCGCGAGGCCGGTCACCGGACGAAGATCGCCGTGCGCGCCACCCAGTCCGGGATCAACGCCAAGGGCGCCTGCATCGGCGAGATGGGCTCCCGCGTGCGCGCCGTGATGAACGAGCTGCACGACGAGAAGATCGACATCGTCGACTGGTCGGACGACCCCGCCCGCTGCATCGCCAACGCCCTGTCCCCGGCCAAGGTGTCCCGGGTGACCGTGCTCGATGAGCGGGCCCGCTCGTCCCGCGCCGTCGTCCCCGACACCCAGCTGTCCCTGGCCATCGGCAAGGAGGGCCAGAACGCGCGCCTGGCCGCGAAGCTCACCGGCTGGAAGATCGACATCGTCGCCGAGTCGAAGGCCGCCGAGCGCCGCTGAGCCACGCCGCCCCGGGACCGGCGCCCCCGCCCCGGGGCGGCCTCCGGATCCCGTGCGCCCCCCGGTTTCGGCCCAGGGCGGTCCCCGGGATAGACTGGACAGCGGTCAGACCGTTGGTGGTCCCTGTCCGGCGCCGGTTCCCGGCCTGCACGGGACGTCCCCGACGTCCCGGCGCGAGACGAGGAGTACTGAGCGAGTGAGTGCAGACTCCCGTCGCACGTGCATCGGATGCCGGACCACCGAACACCCTGACCAGCTCGTACGTGTGGTGACCGAACCGACCGACAGCGGCCTCCGGGCCGTGGTCGACCGGAACGGGCGCCTCGGCGGTCGCGGAGCCTGGCTCCACCCCTCCCACGAGTGCCTGGACTCGGCCCTGCGCCGGCGCGCCTTCCGGCGCGCGTTCCGGGCAGCCGTGGACACGGAGGCGGTCGTCCCCGAGCTGGACGCCCTGCTGTCCACGGAGGGCAGCCCGGCGACCGGGCGCACGAGTGCCGACCACAGCCGTCCCCGGACGGCAGCCCGCACGGTCCGACCGGACCGGTGACCACGTCCGCACGCGGGTGAAGAACTGGAAAGCGAGTCAGAGAACCGATGGAAAACCGATGAGTGCCCAGCGATGAGTGCTTCGTTGTGCTCTGCCAACGGCCTCCCGCGACCCCGCGCCGTCCTCGACGGCCGATGCTCCGGGAGCCTCAACGGAAAATAAGTGGTTCGTACCTGTTTCGGTGCGGACCGAGACAGGAGAGAAGTGGCCAAGCCCCGCGTTCACGAGCTCGCGAAAGAGCTCGGAATAACGTCCAAGGAAGCGATTTCCACGCTTCAGACCCTGGGTGAGTTCGTCCGAGGCGCGTCCTCGACCGTCGAGCCGCCCGTCGCCAAGAAGCTGCGCTCCGCCCTCGCCGGCCGGGCGGAGAAGCCCGCCCCGGCTGCCCCGGCACCCGCCGCCAGGCCCGCGTCGAAGCCCAGCACGTCGCCCCGGCCCGGCACCACCGCGTCCGCCCCGGGCCCGGCGGCCGCCAGGCCCGCCGAGAAGGCGCCGGAGCGGGAGCCCGAGAAGCCCGCCGAGCAGAGGCCTGCCGCGAAGGCGCCCGAGCAGCGGTCCACCGAGCAGCCCTCGACTCCCGAGCGGTCCGCGCCGCAGCGCCCGGCGTCCCCGGGCGCCAAGGCACCCGCCCCGGGCCCGCGCCCGGGCAACAACCCCTTCGCCAGCCAGCAGGGCATGGGCCGCGGCGGGGCGCCCCGTCCGGGCTCCGCCGCGCCGCGCCCCGGTGGCACCGCGCCCCGTCCGGGCTCGGCCGCGCCGCGACCGGGTGCTCCCCGCCCGGCCGGACCGCGTCCGGGCAACAACCCGTTCGCCGCCCAGCAGGGCATGCGCTCGGGCCGTCCCGAGCGCCAGGGCGGACCCCGTCCCCAGGGCCAGGGCCAGGGCGGTCCCCGCCCGCAGGGCCAGGCTCCGGGCGGTCCCCGTCCCCAGGGCCAGGGCGGTCCGCGTCCTCAGGGCGGTCCCCGTCCCGGTGGGGCACGCCCCAGCCCGAACATGATGCCCGGTCACACCACCGGTGTCGCCCCGATCGGCTCCCGGCCGGCCGGCGGCGGCGCAGGTCCGCGCCGCGGCGCTCCCGGTGCCGGCGGCGGCGGGTTCTCCCGTCCCGGCGGCGGCCCCGGCCGCGGTGGCCGCGGCGGCACCCAGGGCGCCTTCGGGCGCGGCGGTGCCCGCGGCAAGCAGCGCAAGTCGAAGCGGGCGAAGCGCCAGGAGCTCGAGCAGATGAAGGCCCCGTCCGTCGGCGGCGTCGCCGTTCCCCACGGCGACGGCACCACGGTGGTGCGCCTGCGCCGCGGCGCGTCCCTGACGGACTTCGCCGAGAAGATCAACGCGAACCCGGCCTCCCTCGTCACGGTGCTCATCCACCTCGGCGAGATGGCCACGCAGACGCAGTCCCTCGACGAGGAGACCTTCCAGCTGCTGGGCGCCGAGCTCGGGTACCGGATCCAGGTCGTCTCGCCGGAGGACGAGGAGCGCGAGCTCTTCGAGTCCTTCGACATCGACCTGGACGCCGAGGCCGCGGCCGAGGGCGAGGACGTCCTGGAGGCGCGTCCGCCGGTCGTCACCGTCATGGGCCACGTCGACCACGGCAAGACCCGCCTGCTCGACGCGATCCGCAACACCAAGGTGATCGAGGGGGAGGCCGGCGGCATCACCCAGCACATCGGCGCCTACCAGATCGAGACCGAGGTCGACGGCCAGGAGCGGCAGATCACGTTCATCGACACCCCGGGCCACGAGGCGTTCACCGCCATGCGTGCCCGCGGTGCCCAGGTGACGGACATCGCCGTGCTCGTGGTCGCCGCGGACGACGGCGTCATGCCGCAGACGGTCGAGGCGCTCAACCACGCCCAGGCCGCCGGCGTGCCGATCGTGGTGGCGGTCAACAAGATCGACAAGCCCGAGGCGAACCCGGAGAAGATCCGCGGCCAGCTCACCGAGTACGGCCTGGTCCCCGAGGAGTACGGCGGCGACACCATGTTCGTCGACGTCTCCGCGCGCCAGAACCTCAACATCGACGACCTGCTGGACGCGATCGTGCTGACCGCGGACGGCGCGCTCGAGCTGTCGGCGAACCCGAACAAGGGCGCCCGCGGCGTGGCGATCGAGGCGAACCTGGACAAGGGACGCGGTGCGGTCTCGACCGTGCTCGTGCAGTCCGGCACGCTGCACGTCGGCGACGCGATCGTCGCCGGAGCCGCGTACGGCCGCGTGCGCGCCATGTTCGACGAGAACGGGCAGTCCGTCGAGGAGGCGGGTCCCTCGCGGCCCGTGCAGGTGCTGGGTCTCGACTCCGTGCCCCGGGCGGGCGACACGTTCCTCTCCACCCCGGAGGAGCGCACCGCGCGCCAGATCGCCGAGAAGCGCCAGGCGGCGGACCGCAACGCCCTGCTCGCCAAGCGCCGCAAGCGGATCACGCTCGAGTCCTTCGACGAGGCCGTGGCCGCCGGCAAGATCGACACGCTCAACCTCATCATCAAGGGCGACGTGTCCGGTGCCGTGGAGGCGCTCGAGGACTCGCTGCTCAAGATCGACGTGGGCGAGGAGGTCCAGCTGCGGGTCATCCACCGCGGCGTCGGCGCCATCACCCAGAACGACGTCAACCTGGC
Source organism: Kocuria himachalensis (assembly GCF_054784195.1). Classification (NCBI taxonomy): domain Bacteria; kingdom Bacillati; phylum Actinomycetota; class Actinomycetes; order Micrococcales; family Micrococcaceae; genus Kocuria; species Kocuria himachalensis. The sequence goes on along the minus strand of NZ_BAAGPL010000015.1, from coordinate 69,578 downwards.
GACCGTGGACAACGCGATCATCATCGGCTTCAACGTCCGTCCCGCCGAGCGCGTGACCGACCTGGCCGACCGCGAGGGCGTCGAGATGAAGTTCTACTCGGTGATCTACAACGCCATCGACGACGTCGAGAGCGCGCTCAAGGGCATGCTCAAGCCGGAGTACGAGGAGGTGGCGCTCGGCACCGCCGAGATCCGCGAGGTGTACCGCTCCTCCAAGTGGGGCAACATCGCCGGTGCCTACATCACCAAGGGCACCATCCGCCGCAACTCCAAGGCCCGGCTCGTCCGGGACGGCAGCGTCGTGGCGGACAACCTCACGGTCGACTCGCTGCGCCGGTTCAAGGACGACGCGACCGAGGTCCGCGAGGGCTACGAGTGCGGTATCGGGCTCGGCTCCTTCAACGACATCCACGAGGGCGACCTCATCGAGACGTGGGAGATGCGCGAGAAGCCGCGCGCCTGACCCGTCCCAAGTCCCGTGCCCCGAGCACGGGACACCCGCGGCGGCACGGGC
>NZ_BAAGPL010000015.1:0-69026 GCF_054784195.1 Kocuria himachalensis | reverse complement strand
ACTCCGAGCACCGTCCCGACCCGAGGAGCATCCACCATGGCTGACGCAGCACGCGCCGCCCGACTCGCCGACCGGATCAAGGTCGTCGTGGCCCAGGCGCTCGAGCGCCGGGTCAAGGACCCCCGGATGGGCTTCGTGACCATCACGGACGCCCGCGTCACCAACGACCTCCAGCACGCCACCCTGTACTACACGGTGTTCGGCACCGCGGAGGAGCAGGAGAGCACCCGCGCCGCCCTCGAGTCCGCCAAGGGCGTGCTGCGCAGCGAGGTCGGCCGCAACATCACGGCCCGCCTGACCCCCACTCTGACCTTCGTCCCGGACGAGATCCCGGTCAACGCCTCCCACCTCGAGGAGGTGCTGCGAGCGGCCAAGGAGAAGGACGCCGAGGTCGCGGCCCAGGCCGCCGGCGCCAGCTGGGCGGCGGGGGAGGACCCCTACCGGAAGCCGGCCGAGGAGGACGACGAGTCCTCCCCGGACCGCTGAGCAGGCGGAGGCACCGGGGAAGTGACCCGCACGAACACTGACGTCCCGCGCCCGGACCCGTCCCTGCCGACGCCGTCCGGGCTCGTGGTCGTGGACAAGCCCGCCGGCTGGACCAGCCACGACGTCGTCGCCCGCACCCGCCGCCTCGCGGGCACCCGCAAGGTCGGCCACGCCGGGACCCTGGACCCCATGGCCACGGGCGTGCTGGTCCTCGGCGTCGACCGGGCCACCCGCCTCCTGACCTGGGTCGTCGGGCAGCACAAGACGTACGCGGCGACGATCCGGCTCGGCCTGACCACCGTGACCGACGACGCCGAGGGAGAGGTCCTCGACGTCGCCGGCCCCGGGGCCGTGGCCGCGGTGGACGAGGACGCGGTGGCCGCCGGCGTCGTGCGGCTCACCGGGGACATCCAGCAGGTCCCCGCGAAGGTCAGCGCCATCAAGGTCGAGGGCCGCCGCGCCTACGCCCAGGTGCGCGCCGGGCAGGACGTGGAGCTCGCCGCGCGCCCCGTCACCGTGTCCGAGTTCGCCGTGCACCGGCTCGTGCGCACCGCCGACGACGCCGGGCGGGCGGTCCTCGACGTCGACGTCACCGTGACCTGCAGCTCGGGCACCTACGTCCGGGCCCTGGCCCGGGACCTCGGCGCCGACCTCGGGGTGGGCGGTCACCTGACCGCGCTGCGCCGCACCCGGGTGGGCGCGTGGACCCTCGACGACGCGTCGACCCTCGACGAGCTCGCCGCGGAGGTGGCCGCCGGCCGCCCGCTGCCCGTGACGAGCCTCGAGGAGGCCGCGGCCGGGCTGTTCCCCGCCCGCCGGCTGACCGCGGCGGAGGCCGAGGACGTCGCCCACGGCCGCCGGATCGGCCCCAGCGCCGGGGACGGCGGTGATGATCTCGGCGGGCACCCCGGTGGGAGCGCGCTCGACAACGACACGGTCACCGCCGGCTTCGCCCCCGACGGGCGGCTCGTGGCCCTGCTGTCCGACCGCGGCCACCGCGGCGAGCGCACCGCCAAGCCCGTCCTGGTCTTCCTGCCCGGGGAGCGGTTCCCCGCGCCGCCGCACGCCCCCCGGGGGGAGCGCTGATGCTGGGGGGCTACGACGGCTGGTTCTGGGCCGCGGCCCTGCTGGGCGCCCTGTCCTTCCTGGTGTGCGCGGTGCAGGCCGTGCGCGGGCGGCAGCCGGACGACTGGACCCAGGGCTCCGTGCTGCTGCTCGAGGCGTTCCTGCTCGTCCACGCCGTGGGCTCGGTCGTCATGCACGTGCTGGGCCCGGGCCCCACCGGATCGGCCCTCGAGCACTGGGGCTACCTGCTGACCGCGCTGCTCGTCCCGGCGGGAACCTTCGTGTGGTCCCTCGTGGAGCGCTCGAGCTGGTCCAACTGGGTGCTCGCGGCCGCGGGCCCCGTGGTCGCGATCATGGTGTACCGCATGAACTACATCTGGTACTACCAGTGAACCCCCGGACCGCCACGACCCCGCAGGAGACGTCCCGATGACGCACGAGCCCTCGCAGAGCGGCCCCACCCGGCTGCAGCAGCGCTTCGGGCCACGCGCCGCCACGGCGCGCGGCGACCGCAAGTCCTCGGGCTTCGGCCGGCTGGTCGTCGTGGTCTACGCCGTCTTCTCCCTCTCGGCCGGTGTCCGCTCGCTCTACCAGATCTCGACCGGCTTCGGGGCCGCGCCGCTGCCGTACCTGCTCTCCGCCTTCGCCGCGGCCGTCTACGTGGTGGCCACCGTGGCCCTCGCCCGGCCCGGCCCCCGCTGGCACCGGCTGGCCACCGCCGCCGTGGCGGTGGAGCTGGTCGGCGTGCTCGGCGTGGGCCTGCTGTCGGTGCTCGCCCCGGAGCTGTTCCCCGAGGCCAGCGTGTGGTCCCACTTCGGGCAGGACTACGGCTACGTCCCGCTGGTGCTGCCCGTGGTCGGCCTCGCCTGGCTCCGCCGGTCCCGGCCCCGGGCCGGGCGCGCCCCCGCCTGACCGCTCGCCCGTCCCGGACAGCGACCCGGCACGCACCGGGTAGGCTCGGTCGCGGGCCGGAGCGCCCCGCGCCGCACGCCTCCCGAAAGGATCCCCGCCGATGCCCGTACGCCCCGACGGCGCCGAGGACTACGACGTCCCCGTCCTCACCGACGGCACCGTGGTGCTGCGCCGGCTCGAGGAGCGCGACGTCCCGCAGCTGGCCCGCAACTGCGCGGACCCCGCGGCCGCGGAGTTCACCACCGTGCCCCTGGGCTACACGGAGGCCGATGCGCGCTGGTACGTCGAGGAGTTCGTCCCCGCGGCCTGGCGCGCCGGCCGCGAGTACAACTGGGCGGTCGCGGACGCCCGCACCGACCGGCTGCACGGGACGGTGGGGCTCAACGCCCTGCGGGGGACCACGGCGGACATCGGGCTCAACTTCGGCCCCCACGCCCGCGGCACCGGCGCCGCGGAGGCCGCCTGCCGGCTGCTGCTCGAGCACGCCTTCGGGTCCCTGGGCCTCACCCATGCATACTGGATGGCGAAGGTCCCCAACTGGGCCAGCCGCAAGCTCGCCTGGAGGCTCGGCTTCCGCTCCCCGGTGCGGATCGACGGGTTCATGGAGCAGCGCGGCGCCTCGGTCGACGCCTGGATCCTGACCCTCGGCGCGGAGGACCCCCGCTCCCCGCAGGCCCCGTGGGACGGCCCGCCGTCCCCCTCCGCCGCCCACCCGGAGGAGCCCGGCGGCCCGCATCGGCCCGTGCGGCCGCGCCCCGCCCCGCCCCGACCCTGACCTGCCTGTCCCGTTCCTGCGAGGAGAACCGTGTTCCGCTGGCGAGATCTCTCTGACGTCCCCCCGGGCTTCGGCCCGTCCGTGGTCACCATCGGCAACTTCGACGGTGTCCACCGGGGCCACCAGCGGGTGCTGTCCCAGCTCGTCGACTCCGCCCGGGAGCGGGGCTGGGCCTCGGTGGTCGTGACGTTCGACCCGCACCCCGCGCAGGTGCACCGCCCCGACGGCCACCCGGGACTGATCATGGGCATCGAGGACAAGCTGGACGCCCTCGAGCGGACCGGGGCGGACGCCGCCCTCGTGCTGGAGTACACCCTGGAGTTCGCGGAGCAGTCCACCGAGCAGTTCGTGCTCGGCACCCTCGTGGGACCGCTCGGGGCGCGTTGCCTCGTGGTGGGCGAGGACACGCGCCTGGGCAAGGACAACTCCGGCAACATCGACACGCTCCAGGAGCTGGGGCGGCGCCACGGGTTCGAGGTCCGGGTGGTCGACGACCTGCTCGATCCCCTGCACGAGGAGCACCCGGAGCACGCCCCGGCGGCGACCACGGCGGGGGGACGGCGCTGCTCCTCCACGTGGATCCGGGCCTGCCTGCAGGCGGGCGACGTCCGCGCGGCCGCCCGGCTGCTCGGACGCCACCACCGGGTGCGCGGCGAGGTGGTGCACGGGGCCGCCCGGGGGCGGGAGCTCGGCTACCCCACGGCCAACCTGTCCCCGGACGCGGCCGGGTTCGTCCCCGCGGACGGGGTGTACGCCGGGTGGCTGGTCGACGCCCACGGCACGCGCTGGCCCACCGCGATCTCCGTGGGTTCCAACCCCACGTTCGAGAACGTGCCCCGGCAGGTCGAGGCGCACGTCATCGACCGCCCCGAGGAGCGGGTCGAGGACTTCGACCTCTACGGCCAGGAAGTGGTCGTGGAGTTCGTCGCCCGGCTGCGCGGGATGGTCGCCTACGAGGGCGTCGACAAGCTCGTCGCGCAGATGGACGACGACGTCGAGCGCACCCGGGGCATCCTGGCGGCCGAGGCCTGAGCCCCGGCCCGCCCGCTACATCTCCTCGTGGCTGTTCGGGTCGTAGCCGGACCCGCTGATCCCCGTGTGCAGCATCTGCATCCGGTGCATCTGGTCCTCGTCCAGCTCCCAGTCGAAGACGTCGAGGTTCTCGGCCATGCGCCGCGGGTCGGAGCTCTTCGGGACCGGCACGGTGTGCGACTGCAGGTGCCAGCGGAGGACGACCTGCGCCGGGGTTCGGCCCGTCCGCCGGGCGATCCGCGCGATCCACTCGTGCTGGAGCAGGTCGGTCTTGCGGCCCAGCGGGGACCAGGCCTGGGTGACGATGCGGTGCTCCTGGTGGAACTCCCGCAGCCGCTCCTGCTGGTACTGCGGGTGCAGCTCCACCTGGTTGACCGCCGGCGTCTCGCCGGTCTCCTCGACCAGGCGCCGGATGTGGGCGGGGGTGAAGTTGGACACCCCCACCGAGCGCACGAGTCCCTCCTGCTGCAGCTCCAGCATCGTCCGCCACGTCTCGACGTACCGGCCGACCGAGGGGTTCGGCCAGTGGATGAGGTAGAGGTCCACGTGGTCGGTGCCCAGGCGCCGCAGGGAGCCCTCGAGCGAGCGGCGCACGGAGTCCGTGCCGTGGTCCCGGCCCGGCAGCTTGGTGGTGAGGAACAGCTCGTCGCGCGGCACGCCCGCCGCCGCGATCGCGCGCCCCACGCCGGTCTCGTTGCCGTAGTTCACCGCGGTGTCCACCATCCGGTACCCCAGCATCAGGGCCTCGGCGACGTCGGCCTCGGCCGCGGCGTCGTCCATCGGGTAGGTGCCCAGCCCGATCGCGGGAATGCGCCGGCCGTCCCGCATCGTGTGCGTGCGGTCGGCGACCGCCAGGCCCCGCCCGTCCTTCTCGTCCTTGCTCACGCGCTGCTCCTGCTCGTCTCGTCGTGCCGGTCCCGTCCCGGCGCCCGGATGCCCGGGCCGGTGTCCCTCCCATCTTGGCCCACCGGCCGGGGGACGCCCAGCGCAGCGCGCCGCGCCGCCCGGGGGTGGGGCGGCGCGCCCGGGTCCGCTAGACTGGACGGCGGTCCGACTGCAGTCCGTGGTTGTCGGACCCCCGGGAGCTCCCGGGACCCGGCGACGAGCCCGTCGCCCGGGCCGCACGGTACTGACTCGAACGGAGTTACACGTGGCACTCGACGCCGCCATCAAGCAGGAGATCATCAAGGACTTCGCGACCCACGAGGGCGACACCGGTTCGCCCGAGGTGCAGATCGCGGTCCTGACCCGCCGGATCGCCGATCTGACGGAGCACCTGAAGCAGCACAAGCACGACCACCACACCCGCCGCGGCCTGATGGCCCTGGTCGGTCGCCGTCGCCGCATGCTGACCTACCTGCGCGACACCGACATCACGCGCTACCGCACGCTCATCGAGCGGCTCGGCCTGCGCCGCTAGTCGGCACCCGGCGGCGTCCGCCCGGCAACGGGAGGACGCCGCCGAGCACCACGCCCGCACGGCACGGCAGCCGCACGGGTGCACCGCACCACCAGAGACAAGCACCATCGAACACCAGACGGGGCCACCGCGCCGATCATTCGCGGTCCTCGGTAGTGATCTCCGGACACCGGACGGCCCCCGCGGCCCCGGCCCTTCCGTGGATCTCGATCGAAGACCGGGTGACGCGCGGACGGTCCCGCCGACACGAAACGGAGGTGACCCTTGGAGGGTCCCGAGATCCAGTACGCCGAAGCCGTCATCGACAACGGCTCCTACGGAAAGCGCGTCGTGCGCTTCGAGACCGGCCGCCTCGCCAAGCAGGCCGCCGGCTCCACCCTCGTCTCCATCGACGAGGACACCACCATGCTCGCCGCCACCACGGTGGGCAAGTCCCCCCGCCAGGGCTTCGACTTCTTCCCCCTGACGGTCGACGTCGAGGAGCGGATGTACGCCGCCGGGCGCATCCCGGGCTCGTTCTTCCGCCGCGAGGGCCGTCCCTCCACGGACGCGATCCTCACCTGCCGGCTCATCGACCGCCCGCTGCGCCCCGCCTTCGGCAAGGGCATCCGCAACGAGGTGCAGGTCGTCGTCACGATCCTGTCCATGAACCCGGACGAGATCTACAACACCGTGGCGATCAACGCCGCGTCGATGGCCACGACCCTGTCCGGGATGCCCTTCCAGGGCCCCGTCGGCGGCGTGCGCGTGGCGCTCATGGCCGGCGAGAACGGCCAGCACCAGTGGGTGGCCTTCCCGAAGCACTCGCAGCTCGAGAACGCCGTGTTCGACATGGCCGTGGCCGGCCGGGTCGTCACCGGCAAGGACGGCACCGAGGACGTCGCGATCATGATGGTCGAGGCCGAGGCCACCGACAACTCCTGGAACCTCATCAAGAACAACGGCGCCGTGGCCCCCACCGAGGAGCTCGTGGCCCAGGGTCTCGAGGCCGCCAAGCCGGCGCTGAAGGCGCTGTGCGACGCCCAGGCCGACCTGCGGGCCCGCGCCGGCAAGCCGGAGATGGAGCTGCCCCGCTTCGGCGGCTTCGGGGACGACGCCCGGGAGGCCGTCGCGGCCTCCGTCGGCACCCGGCTCGCCGAGGTCTACTCGATCGCCGACAAGCAGGAGCGCGAGACCGCGACCGACGAGCTGCACCAGGCGACCCTCGCGGAGCTCACGGGGGAGGGCCGGCCCTTCGCCGAGCGCAAGGACGAGGTCAACGGCGCCTACCAGGCGCTGACCAAGCAGACCGTGCGCCAGCGGATCCTCACCGAGCAGGTGCGCATCGACGGCCGCGGCCTGACGGACATCCGCCAGCTCACCGCCGAGGTCGAGGTCCTGCCGCGCGTGCACGGCTCCGCGATCTTCGAGCGCGGCGAGACCCAGATCATGGGCGTGACCACGCTGAACATGCTGAAGATGGAGCAGCAGATCGACTCGCTGTCGCCCGTCAAGCACAAGCGCTACGTGCACCACTACAACTTCCCGCCGTACTCCACCGGCGAGACCGGCCGCGTGGGCTCCCCGAAGCGCCGCGAGATCGGCCACGGCGCCCTGGCCGAGCGCGCCATCACCCCGGTGCTGCCCTCGCGGGAGGAGTTCCCCTACGCGATCCGGCAGGTCTCCGAGGCGCTGAGCTCCAACGGCTCCACGTCGATGGGCTCCGTCTGCGCCTCGACCCTGTCGCTGCTCAACGCCGGCGTGCCCCTGCGCGCGCCGGTCGCCGGCATCGCCATGGGCCTGGTCTCGGACGAGGTGGACGGGGAGACCCGCTACGCCGCGCTGACCGACATCCTGGGCGCCGAGGACGCGCTGGGCGACATGGACTTCAAGGTGGCCGGCACCTCCGAGTTCGTGACCGCGATCCAGCTCGACACCAAGCTCGACGGCATCCCCTCCTCGGTGCTGGACGCCGCGCTGACCCAGGCCCGCGAGGCCCGGCTGCACATCCTCGGTGTGCTCAACGCGGCCATCGACCAGCCGGACGAGATGAGCGAGTTCGCCCCGCGAGTGATCTCCGTGACCGTCCCCGTCTCCAAGATCGGCGAGGTCATCGGCCCCAAGGGCAAGATGATCAACCAGATCCAGGAGGACACCGGCACCGACATCTCGATCGAGGACGACGGCACCGTCTACATCGGCGCCACCGACGGCCCTTCGGCCGAGGCGGCCCGCGCGGCGATCAACGCGATCGCCAACCCGCAGGTCCCCGAGGTCGGCGAGCGCTACCTGGGCACCGTGGTCAAGACCACGACCTTCGGCGCCTTCGTCTCTCTCACCCCCGGCAAGGACGGCCTGCTGCACATCTCGGAGCTGCGCAAGCTCAACGAGGGCAAGCGCGTCACCGACGTCGAGGACGTCCTCGGCGTGGGCCAGAAGGTCCAGGTCGAGATCACGAAGGTCGACGACCGCGGCAAGCTGTCCCTGGCCCCCGTGGTCGCCGAGGAGCCCAACGTCTTCCCCGAGGACGACGCCACCGACGCCGCCGAGGCCTGAGCCGGGCCCGTCCCGAGCACAGCACCGCACGAGCACAGAAAGCAGCACAGCTGGATGACGGCAGTCGATCTGCCGCTGGAGGCGGGCGACCGCGGCCCGGGGAGCACCCCGGGCGCGGACGTCCGCCTCTCGGCGGTTCCCCGCAGTTCCCCCTCCGCGGCGGCCGCGGCCCTGACCACGGCCGCCGCGGGCTTCAGCCACACCCTCCACGAGGGCGCCGGCGGCAACGTGGTCCGCCGCACGGTCCTGCCGTGCGGCACCCGGGTGCTCACCGAGCGGATGCCCGCCCAGCGGGCCGTGACGGTCGGCTTCTGGGTCGGCGTCGGCTCCCGGGACGAGCAGCCCGGCCGGCTGGGCTCCACGCACTTCCTCGAGCACCTGCTGTTCAAGGGCACCGAGCGGCGCTCGGCGCTGCAGATCGCGGAGGCCTTCGACGAGGTGGGCGGGGAGTCCAACGCGGCCACGGCCAAGGAGCACACGTGCTACTACGCGCGGGTGCTCGCCGAGGACCTCCCGATGTCGATCGACGTCATCACCGACATGGTGACGTCGGCCGCCCTGGACCCGGACGAGCTCGAGCGGGAGCGGGGGGTCATCCTCGAGGAGCTCGCGATGGACAAGGACGACCCCGAGGACGTCGCCTTCGAGGAGTTCACCCAGCGCGTGCTGGGGGCCCATCCCCTCGGCCGGCCCATCGGCGGCACCCCCGAGGAGATCCTCGCGGTGCCCCGCGACGCGGTGGTCGAGCACTACCGCCGCCACTACCGGCCCGAGGGCCTCGTGGTCACGGCCGCCGGCGGCCTCGAGCACGACGTCGTCGTCGCCCTCGTCGCCGAGGCCCTCGAGCGCGCGGGCTGGGATCCGGCCGTCCCCGCGGCCCCCCTCCCGCGGCGCGGGCGCACCCCGGCGCCCCTGTTCCCGGACTGGGGCGAGCACTTCCTGGAGCGGCCCGTGGAGCAGACCAACGTGGTCGTCGGCCGGCCCGGGCTCGTGGCCGGGGACGACCGCCGCTTCGCGATGACCGTGCTCAACGCGGCCCTGGGCGGCGGGATGTCCTCCCGGCTGTTCCAGGAGATCCGCGAGAAGCGCGGCCTGGCCTACAGCACGTTCTCCTTCTCCGGGGCCTACTCGGACGCCGGCTACTTCGGGATGTACGCCGGGTGCCTGCCCGCGCGCACCGACGAGGTCGTGGCGCTCATGACGGGGGAGCTGGAGACGCTCGCCCGGGACGGCATCGGGGCGGACGAGCTGCGCAAGGTCGTGGGCCAGCTGGGCGGGGGCACCGTGCTCGCCCTCGAGGACACCGGCTCTCGGATGTCCCGGTTGGGCTCCGCGGAGCTGAAGTCGGGGGAGTTCCTCGACATCGACGAGTCCCTGGACCGGGTCCGCTCCGTGACCCCGGAACAGGTCCGGGAGCTCGCCGGGTGGCTGGCCGAGGGGCCCGTCGTGACCACCATCGTGGCGCCCACCCGCCGCTGACCGGACGCCGCCGCCGGCACCCCCGGCGGCGGCCCCACCCGTCCCGTGACCTAGAGTTGGAGCCATGACCGAGCGCACCGCCACCGAGACCACCACCGCCACGGCGCCCCCCGCCTCCGAGCTCCGGGTCGCCGTCCTCGGTGCCCGCGGCCGGATGGGCAGCGAGGCCGCCCAGGCCGTCCGGCACGCCGACGGGCTGCAGCTCGTCGCGGAGCTGGACCACGAGGACTCCCTCGAGGTCCTGGTCGCGGCGGGCGCGCAGGTCGTGATTGACTTCACCGTCCCCTCGGTCACGGAGCACAACGTGCGCTTCGCCGTGGAGCACGGCATCCACTGCGTCGTGGGCACCACCGGCTGGGACGACGAGGGCCTGGACCGGACCCGGGCGCTGCTCGCCCAGCACCAGGGCGTGGGCGTGCTCATCGCCCCCAACTTCTCCATCGGCGCGGTCCTGGCCATGCGCTTCTCCGCGCAGGCCGCCCGGTTCTTCGAGTCCGTCGAGATCGTCGAGCTGCACCACCCGGACAAGGTCGACGCCCCCTCGGGCACGGCCGCGCGCACGGCGGCCCTCGTCGGCGAGGCCCGGCGGGCCGCGGGGGTCGCGCCGTCCCCCGACGCCACCCAGCAGGACCCGGACGGGGCCCGCGGCGCGCTCGTGGACGACGTCCGCGTGCACTCCGTGCGCCTGCGCGGGCTGGTCGCCCACCAGGAGACGCTCCTCGGCAACCTCGGCGAGCAGCTCACCATCCGGCACGACTCCTTCGACCGGATCTCCTTCATGACCGGCGTGGTGCTCGGCGTCCGGCAGGTCGTCTCCCACCCGGGGCTCACGCACGGTCTCGAGGACTACCTCGACCTGGGGCTGTAGGGCCGATGGACTCGATCCGGGCCTGGATCTGGGGCCTGTTCGCGGCGGCCCTGCTGACCCTGTGGCTGCTGCCGATCCCCGGCGGCTCGAAGCTGTGGATCCTCGCGGTGCTCGTCTTCGCCGGCGTCTTCACGCTCCTGGAGTCGACGAGCAAGGCGAAGCTGCTCGCCGCTGCCATGGTGACGCTGCTCGTCGTCTATCTGGGCCTGAGCCTGCACCGCGCGGTGCTGCTGCTGGGCACGGACGGCTGGATCGCCAAGGCCTTCGGCGTCGCCATGCTGGTGCTGCCGGCCGTGGGCGTGTGGGCGCTGGTGCGCGAGGTCCTGTTCGGGGTCCGGACCGAGCAGCTCGGCCGGACCCTGCACGAGGAGGGCGGGCTGCCGCCCGACGACCTCCCGCGGACCCCCGGCGGGCGCATCGTGCGGGAGGCCGCCGACGAGCGCTTCGGGACCTGGCGGGCGCAGACCGAGGAGGACCCGGGCGAGTGGCGCAACTGGTACCGGCTCTCCCTGGCCTACGCGGCCGCCGGGGACCGGACCCGCGCCCGCTCCGCGATGCGCGACGCCGTGGCCCTCTCCCGCGGGCGCTCCGCCCGCAACGTGGAGCCCGCCGACCCCCCGGGCGAGGGGCGCGCCTGAGACAGCCGGCGAGCACGACCGGCCCCGTGGACGGCACGGAGACCGCCTGCCGCACGGCCGGCGGGGTCCGGATCCTCGCGGCCGCGGCGGGCCCCGCCCGCCCGCCCGCCGGTGCCCCCGGCGCGAAGACGGTAACCTGGCACCCATGACTGCCAACGCCTCGCCCTCCTCCGCCGACCTCCCCGCGACCCGGTCCGAGCCCCTGTTCGGGACGCTGCTCACCGCGATGATCACCGTCTTCGCCGAGGACGGCTCCGTGGACCTGGACGCCACCTCGGCCATGGCCGAGCAGCTCGTCGACGACGGCTGCGACGGCCTCGTGGTCTGCGGCACCACGGGCGAGTACTCCACCATGACCGACGAGGAGAACCTCTCCGTGTTCCGCGCCGTCAAGGACGCCGTCGGCTCCCGCGTGCCCCTGCTGGCGGGCACCGGCTCCAACGACACCGAGCACTCCCGCTACCTCTCCCGCGCGGCCGAGAAGCTCGGCATGGACGGGCTGCTCATCGTCACCCCGTACTACAACAAGCCCTCCCAGGCCGGCGTCGAGGCCCACTTCCGCAGCCTCGCCGACTCCGTGGACCTGCCGATCATGCTCTACGACATCCCCGGCCGCGCCGGCATCCCGATCGCCACCGAGACCCTGATCTCCCTGGCTGGGCACCCCAACATCGTGGCCGTCAAGGACGCCAAGGCCGACCTGGTCGCCGCGACCCGGGTGCTGGCCGAGACCGACCTGCTCTACTACTCGGGCGACGACGGCCTGACCCTGCCCTGGATGGCCATCGGCGCCGCCGGGCTCATCGGCGTCACCACCCACGTGGCCACCGCCCGGTACCGCGAGCTCGTCGACGCGATCCGCGCCCAGGACCTCGGCACGGCCCAGCGGATCAACGCGGAGCTCGAGCCCGTGGTCCGCGCCACCATGACCCGCGCCCCCGGCGCCGTCGCGGCGAAGACGATCCTCAGGTGGCAGGGCCGGCTGCCGCACAACACCGTGCGACTCCCGCACGTCCCGCCCACGGAGGCCGAGGCCGCCCTGATCCGCGCGGACCTGCAGGGCTCGGTCATCTCCGACACCCTCCTCGAGACCATAGACTGACGAAAGGGGTCCCATGACCCAGTGGCACACCGACCTGTCGGCTCCCCCCGCCCTCGGCAAGGACGTCCTGCGCGTCGTCCCGCTGGGCGGGCTGGGCGAGGTCGGCCGGAACATGACGGTGTTCGAGATCAACGGGCAGCTGCTCGTGGTCGACTGCGGCGTGCTCTTCCCCGAGGAGACCCAGCCGGGCGTGGACCTCATCCTCCCGGACATCAACCACATCGTCGACCGGCTCGACGACGTCGTGGCCGTGGTGCTGACCCACGGCCACGAGGACCACATCGGCGCCGTCCCGTACCTGCTCAAGCGCCGCCCCGACATCCCCGTGATCGGCTCCCGGCTGACGCTCGCGCTCATCGAGGCGAAGCTCCAGGAGCACCGGATCAAGCCCTACACCATGGCGGTGCGCGAGGGGCAGGTCGAGCGGCTCGGCGAGTTCGAGTGCGAGTTCGTGGCCGTCAACCACTCGATCCCCGACGCCCTCGCGGTGTTCCTGCGCACGAAGGCCGGCACCGTCCTGCACACCGGCGACTTCAAGATGGACCAGCTGCCGCTGGACGGCCGGATCACCGACCTGCGCCACTTCGCCCGGCTGGGCGAGGAGGGCGTGGACCTGTTCCTCACCGACTCCACCAACGCCGAGGTCCCCGGGTTCACCCCCACGGAGAAGCACATCGGCCCCGTCCTCGCGGACGTGATCGGGCGCGCGCCCAAGCGCGTGGTCGTGGCGTCCTTCTCGTCGCACGTCCACCGCGTGCAGCAGGTGCTCGACGCCGCCGCCGAGCACGGGCGCAAGGTCGCGTTCATGGGCCGGTCCATGGTGCGCAACATGACCATCGCCGAGAAACTGGGCTACCTCGAGGTCCCGCCGGACACCCTGGTCGACCAGAAGCGGATCGACGACCACGCGGACTCGCAGCTGGTCATCATGTGCACCGGGTCGCAGGGGGAGCCGATGGCCGCCCTGTCCCGCATGGCCAACGGCGACCACAAGGTCCAGCTCACCGAGGGCGACACCGTGATCCTCGCGTCGTCGCTCATCCCCGGCAACGAGAACTCGGTCTTCCGGATCATCAACGGGCTCATGCGGCTGGGCGCCACCGTGGTCCACAAGGGCACCGCCAAGGTGCACGTCTCCGGGCACGCCGCCGCGGGCGAGCTGCTGTACTGCTACAACATCGTGGAGCCGGGGTACGTCATGCCGGTGCACGGCGAGGTCCGGCACCTCATCGCCAACGGCAAGCTCGCCGAGGAGACCGGCGTGCCCACCGACCACGTGCTCCTGGCCGAGGGCGGCACCGTGGTGGACCTGGCCGACGGCGAGGCGCGGATCACCGGCCAGGTCGAGTGCGGCTACGTCTATGTGGACGGCTCCTCCGTGGGCACCATCACCGACGCCGACCTCAAGGACCGGCTCGTGCTGGCCGAGGAGGGTTTCATCTCCGTCATCACCGTGGTGAACCGGGACACCGGCAAGGTCGTCACCGGCCCGGACGTGCACGCCCGCGGCGTGGCGGAGGACGACAGCGTGTTCGACGAGATCAAGCCGAAGATCACGGCCGCGCTCGAGGACGCCATCAACCACTCCGGCAAGAACCACACCACCCAGCAGCTCCAGCAGGTGGTGCGCCGCACGATCGGCTCGTGGGTCAGCCGCCGGCTGCGCCGCAAGCCCATGATCGTCCCGGTCGTCATCGAGGCCTGAGCACCCGGTCTCCCCCCGTGCGGCACCGCGGACGGGGGGAGGCCGTGGTCTACCCTGGGAGCATGGCGACTCGTACTTCCCCCGCCCGCAAGGGCGCCTCGACGTCGCGTGGCAAGAACAGCACGTCTTCTGCGCGGTCGTCGGGATCCAGCCGGTCCACCTCCACCCGCCGTCCGTCGACCGCCGGACGGGGCCCCTCGGCGCCCGCCGAGAGCTCCCCGCGCGTGCTGCACGGGCTGGGCGCCGCCCTGGCGTGGTGCGCCCGCGCCGTCGGGGGCGTCTGGACGGCCCTCGCCCACGTGGTCGGCGGCGCCGTGCGCCGCATGGGCACCCTGCGCACCGACGTGCCCGCGGAGTCCCTGCGGGACGGCGGCGCCCTGTTCCTGCTGCTGCTCGGCCTGCTCGCCGCGGCCGTCGAGTGGTGGAACCTGCCCGGCGCGTCCGCGCCGTGGCTGGCGGTCCCCGCGTCCGCGGTGCACGAGGTCCTCGCCGGGACCTTCGGCTGGACGGCCCTGGTGCTGCCGCTGCCCCTCGTGGGCTTCGCCCTGCGCCGCTTCCGCCACCCCGAGGACACCTCGGCCAACAACCGCATCGCCATCGGGCTGGGCGCCGCCGTCGTCGCGGGCTCCGGCCTGGCGCACGTGCTCCTCGGTCAGCCGTCCCCGAGCCAGGGCCAGGAGGCGCTGCGGAGCGCCGGCGGCTACGTGGGCTTCCTCGCCGCCGACCCGCTGAGCGCCCTCATCACCCCGGTCGGCGCCGGCGCCATCTTCGTCGCCGCCCTGTTCCTGTCGGTGCTCGTGGTCACCGCGACCCCCGTCAACCTCATCCTGCCCCGCCTGCGGCAGGGCTACTGGCGGCTCATGGGCCAGGACGGCCCGGTCTCCGCGACCGACGTCTCCGCCGCCCGGCACGACCGCTCCTATCTCGACGAGCACTCCGCGCGCGCCGAGGCGGCCAAGACCCGCCGCGAGAAGCGCCGCGAGCGCAAGGCGGCCGAGGCCGAGCGCCGCGCCCTCGACGGCTACCGCGGGGACGAGGCCTTCGAGCGCGCCGTCGTCGACGAGGAGGCCGCCGACGGCCAGGCGCCCACCCGCGTCTTCGACGTCGACTCCGCGCGCGCCGCCCGGCAGCGCGCCGCCGCGGCGCGGACCGCGGCAGGGGCTGCGGCCGGGCCCGCCGATCCTGCCGCCGTCCCGGCCACCGTCGAGGGGGAGGGCAGCGACGTCCTGCGGCCGGGTCAGAAGCGCCCCACCCAGGAGCAGCTCGCCGCCCGCCGGCTCCGCCGGGAGCAGGGTCTCGAGCCGGCCGCGGACACCGCCGCGGGCTCCGGCTCCCCGGCGCTCGAGGACGTGGCCGCCGAGCCCACCGGCTCCACGTCCGTCACCGCCCGCACCCACACCCCCGAGTCGCCCATCCCCGCCCGCGCGGAGCAGCTCAAGCTCGAGGGCGACATCGCCTACTCCCTGCCCGCGCCCGGCGCGCTCGTGCAGGGGCCGCCGCCGAAGGAGCGCTCCGAGGCCAACGACGCCGTGGTCGCCTCCCTGACGAGCGTGCTGGAGCAGTTCAACGTGGACGCCGTGGTCACCGGCTTCTCCCGCGGGCCCACCGTCACCCGGTACGAGATCGAGCTGGGCTCCGGCACCAAGGTCGAGCGCGTCACGGCGCTGTCCAAGAACATCGCCTACGCCGTGGCCTCCGCGGACGTGCGGATCCTCTCGCCGATCCCCGGCCGGTCCGCGATCGGCATCGAGATCCCGAACACCGACCGCGAGACCGTCTCCCTGGGCGACGTCTTGCGCTCGCACAACGCCCGCAAGACGGAGCACCCCATGGTGATGGGCGTGGGCAAGGACGTCGAGGGCGGCTACGTGGTGGCCAACCTCGCGAAGATGCCGCACCTGCTCGTCGCCGGCGCCACTGGAGCGGGCAAGTCGAGCTTCGTGAACTCGATGATCGTCTCGCTCCTGATGCGGGCCACCCCGGACGAGGTGCGGATGGTCATGGTCGACCCCAAGCGGGTCGAGCTCACCGCCTACGAGGGCGTGCCCCACCTGATCACCCCCATCATCACGAACCCCAAGAAGGCGGCCGAGGCGCTGCAGTGGGTCGTGCGGGAGATGGACGCCCGCTACGACGACCTCTCGCACTACGGGTACAAGCACGTCGACGACTTCAACAAGGCCGTGCGCAACGGCAAGGTCCAGCCCGAGCCCGGCTCGAAGCGGGTGATCCGGCCGTACCCGTACCTGCTCGTGATCGTCGACGAGCTCGCGGACCTGATGATGGTCGCCCCGCGCGACGTCGAGGACGCGATCGTGCGGATCACCCAGCTCGCCCGCGCCGCCGGCATCCACCTGGTGCTCGCCACCCAGCGGCCCTCCGTGGACGTGGTCACCGGCCTGATCAAGGCCAACGTGCCCTCCCGGATGGCGTTCGCGACGTCCTCGGTCACCGACTCCCGCGTGGTCCTGGACCAGCCGGGCGCGGAGAAGCTCATCGGCCAGGGCGACGCCCTGTTCCTGCCCATGGGCGCCTCCAAGCCGATGCGCGTGCAGGGCGCGTGGGTGACCGAGTCGGAGATCCACGAGGTCGTCGACCACGTCAAGGGCCAGATGAAGGCACACTACCGCCAGGACGTGGTGCAGGACGCCCCCAAGAAGACCATCGACGAGGACATCGGGGACGACCTCGACGTCCTGCTGCAGGCCACCGAGCTCGTGGTGACCACCCAGTTCGGGTCCACCTCCATGCTCCAGCGCAAGCTGCGCGTCGGCTTCGCCAAGGCCGGCCGGCTCATGGACCTGCTGGAGTCCCGCGGCGTCGTCGGCCCCTCGGAGGGGTCCAAGGCGCGGGACGTGCTCGTCAAGCCCGACGACCTCGCCGCGACCCTCGCCGTGCTCCGGGGCGAGGACCCGCCCGCGCCGCAGGGCGGGTCCGGCGGATCGGTCGACTACGGCGAGGACCCGGTCGAGGCGTCGCTGGCCCGGACCGCGACCGACCACGGCGACGGCGCCGAGGACCCCGAGGGCTCCGAGGACGCCTGGCAGCTGACCGGCCGCTGAGCCGACCCCGTCCCACCCACCAGGAAGTGAGCACCCGATGAGCCCCGCGGAACCGGCGTCCAACCTCAACCTGCCGAACGCGCTGACCGCCCTGCGCATCGTGCTGGTGCCCTTCTTCGTCTGGTTCCTGTGGGCGGGGGGGACCCAGGGGGAGGACTCCCTGGGCATGCGGTGGGCCGCCCTCGCGGTCTTCGCGGTCGCGATGTACACGGACAAGCTCGACGGCGACATCGCCCGGGCGCGCGGGCTGATCACGAGCTTCGGCAAGATCGCCGACCCGATCGCGGACAAGCTGCTGACGGGTGCCGCGTTCGTGGTGCTCTCGATGCTCGGCGAGCTGTGGTGGTGGGTGACCGTGGTGATCCTCGTCCGGGAGTGGGGGATCACGCTCCTGCGCTTCGTCGTCATCCGCTACGGGGTCATGGCCGCCTCGAAGGGCGGCAAGCTCAAGACCGTCCTGCAGACCGTGGCGCTCCTGCTCCTGCTCCTGCCGCTGGTGCCGCTGGTGGGCGCGTGGTGGCCGTGGCTGGGCTGGATCGCGATGGGCGCGGCCCTCGTGGTCACGGTCGTGACCGGCGTGGACTACGTCGTCAAGGCGGTGCAGCTGCGCCGCCGGGCCCTGGCCGAGCGGGACGCGGCGTGACGGGGCCGCAGCCGGCCGCCCGGACGCTCGTCGAGGAGGCCGTCTGCCGGTCGCTCACCGTCGCGACCGCGGAGTCCCTCACGGGGGGCGCCCTGGCCGCCGCCGTCGTCGACGTGCCGGGGGCCTCGGGCTGCTTCGAGGGCGCGGTCGTGTCCTACTCGAACCGGGTCAAGACCGAGGTCCTCGGCGTCCCGGCCCGGCTGCTCGCCGAGCGGGGCTCCGTCGACCCGGACGTCGCGGTCGCCATGGCGGAGGGCGCCCGCCGCCGCCTGGGCACGGACTGGGCCGTCTCCACGACCGGCGTCGCCGGCCCCGAGCCGCACGACGGCAAGCCCGTGGGCACGGTCTACCTGGGCATCGCGGGCCCGGGCGGTTCCACCGTCCACGAGCTGGCCGCGGCGGGGGACCGGGCCGCGATCCGGGCGGCCGCCGTGCACGCCGCTCTGGAGCGGCTCACCGCCGCGCTGGTGCTCCCAGCCAACTCCCAGTGAAAAATCGCCACCTGCGGGGAAGAATGGAACCGTCAGCGGGGTTAGCAATGATCGCAGGCTCGAGTTGAGCCGATCGAAGTCAAGATGTCGACCGGCCGGCGCCGGGACACCGTCCGCAGCAGGCGGTGAAGCTGCCGTACACACGAGGAGACAAGCGATTCACATGACCAAGCAACCCGTGTCCGTCAATGGCGTCGTCCGTTGGAAGGACGTGGGCCTCGACGAGGACGACAGCACCGAGACGAAGGACATGAAGATGGGTGTACTCCGCCAGGAGATCGGTGAGGTTCTGCGCAGCGTCCGCCAGCGCCAGGGACGTACCCTCCGAGAGGTCTCCCACAGCGCCCGCGTCTCCCTCGGCTACCTCAGCGAGGTGGAGCGCGGCCAGAAGGAGGCCTCCTCCGAGCTGCTCGCCTCGATCTGCGCCGCTCTCGACATCCCGATGTCCCAGATGCTGCGCGAGGTCGCGGACCGCCTGGCCTACGCCGAGGGCCTCCTGGTCCCGGACACGGTGCCCAGCGATCTCACCGAGCAGTACTCGCGGGAGTTCGGCCGCGTCAACGGCGGCGAGGCCGCCGCGGCCGGCGCCCGCTGATCCGCCCGGGCGGCCCGCCGCCCGCCCACGACGTCCCGGAGGGCTCGTCGGTCCCAGGACCGCCGGGCCCTCCGGCCTGTGCCGGGCCGGTCGCGCGGATGGCAGGATGGACGGGCACGACCGCCCGCCGGTGGCACGACGAAGGAGGACGCGGATGAGGCTGAGCAGCTTCTGGCAGCTCATGGCCGACGAGTTCGGCGCGGGCTACAGCAAGGTCCTGGCCCGGGACCTGGTGCTCGGCGAGCTCGACCACCGCACGGCCGCCGAGGCCCTCGAGGCCGGCGTCGACCCGCGGGCCGTGTGGTTCGCCCTCTGCCGGGCCCAGGACGTTCCCGAGTCCCGCTGGTGGGGCGCCGACCGCCCGCCCCGGGACTGACGTGCGCCCGATTCCCGGCGTGCCCGTGGACCCGGGGCCGCTTCGAAGGTATATTCGAAGGCGCGGGGCGGACTGCACAGCCCGGCCCGCCCTGGGGCGGTGATCCCCGCTCCTCCCCAGACCCCGAGCGAAGCCTTACGGTGTCCGACCCCGGCGATACCGTGGAACACGAAACGACCAGCAACAACGGTTCCGGCCGCACCGGCGGAACCCCCCGAACACGAGGTGGACCATGGCAGCCAAGGGCAGCAACAAACAGAGCGCCGACCAGCAGTTCGGCAGCGACCGCGAGAAGGCTCTCGAGACCGTCCTCGCGCAGATCGACAAGAACTACGGCAAGGGATCGGTCATGCGCCTGGGCGACCGCCCGGCGACCAAGATCGAGACCATCCCCACCGGCTCCATCGCGATGGACGTCGCGCTGGGCATCGGCGGGTTCCCGCGCGGTCGCGTCGTGGAGATCTACGGCCCGGAGTCCTCCGGCAAGACGACCGTGGCGCTGCACGCGGTGGCCAACGTGCAGAAAGCCGGTGGGATTGCCGCCTTCATCGACGCCGAGCACGCTCTCGACCCCTCCTACGCCGAGAAGCTCGGCGTGGACACCGACAGCCTCCTGGTCTCGCAGCCGGACACCGGTGAGCAGGCCCTGGAGATCATGGACATGCTCGTGGGCTCCGGGTCCATCGACATCATCGTCATCGACTCGGTGGCGGCCCTGGTGCCCAAGGCCGAGATCGAGGGGGAGATGGGCGACAGCCACGTGGGTCTGCAGGCGCGCCTCATGAGCCAGGCGCTGCGCAAGATCACCGGCCGGCTCTCCCACTCGAACACCACCGCGATCTTCATCAACCAGCTGCGCGAGAAGATCGGCGTGTTCTTCGGCAGCCCCGAGACCACCACCGGTGGCAAGGCGCTGAAGTTCTACGCCTCGGTCCGCGTGGACGTGCGCCGCATCGAGACCCTCAAGGACGGGGCCAACCCGGTGGGCAACCGGACCCGGGCCAAGATCGTCAAGAACAAGATGGCCCCGCCCTTCAAGCAGGCCGAGTTCGACATCCTCTACGGAGAGGGCATCTCCACCGAGGGCGGGCTCATCGACATGGGCGTGGAGCACGGCATCGTCAAGAAGTCCGGGGCCTGGTTCACCTACGAGGGAGACCAGCTCGGCCAGGGCAAGGAGAACTCGCGCCGGTTCCTCAAGGACAACCCGGAACTGGCCGAGGAGATCGAGCGCCGGATCCTGGTGAAGCTCGGGGTCGTCGAGGAGCCGGAGACGGCCGAGGAGACCGCGGAGGAGCCGCCCGTGGCCGGGCTGCCCACCGAGGTCGCCGGCCCGGCCTTCTGAGCGGGTCCGTGACCGAGAGCCCGTACGCCAGCCGGCGCCGCCGGTCCTCCGCCCGCCACCGCGGCCCGGAGGGCCCGGCGGCGTCGGCGTCCCCGGCGCAGGACCCCGAACCGGACGCCCGGGAGGTGGCCCGGGCGATCGTCCTGCGCCAGCTCACCGCCTCGGCGAAGAGCCGCAAGCAGCTCGAGGACAAGCTCGCCGACCGCAACGTCCCCGAGGACGTCGCCCGGGAGGTGCTGGACCGGTTCGAGGAGGTCGACCTCGTCGACGACGCCCAGTACGCGGAGCTCTACGTCCGCTCCCGCGCGAGCTCCCGCAAGCTCTCCCGCTCCGCGATCCGGCGGGAGCTCGCCACCCGCGGGGTGACGGGGGAGATCGCCGAGTCGGCCCTGGAGCAGCGGACCGACGAGGACGAACGGGAGGACGCCGCCGAGCTGGTGCGCCGCAAGCTCCTCGCCGGACTGGACCTGACGGACCGCGCCGCGCGGGACAAGGCCGTGCGGCGGCTGGTCGGGATGCTCGGCCGGAAGGGCTACGCACCCGGGCTGGCATTCGCCGTGGTGAAGGAGGAGCTCGAGGCGCGCTCCGGTGCCTCGGTCCAGGACGACGAGACCGGCGAGGAGTACCCGGGGACCCCGTGACCGGGCCCGCCACGTACAATTGACCGGTGATGTCGACCGCTGCAGCCCTCTCCCCGGCCCCGACCGGGTCCTCCGCCGCCCCGCGCTCCTACGAGGTGCGCACGTTCGGGTGCCAGATGAACGTCCACGACTCCGAGCGGATCACCGGCCTGCTCGAGGCCGCCGGCTACGTCCCCGCCGCCGGCGCCGAGCCGGACCTCGTGGTGTTCAACACCTGCGCCGTGCGCGAGAACGCCGACAACAAGCTCTACGGCAACCTCGGCCAGCTCGTGCCCGCCAAGAAGCGCAACAAGGACCTGCAGATCGCCGTCGGCGGCTGCCTCGCGCAAAAGGACCAGGACACGATCCTCGAGCGGGCGCCGTGGGTCGACGTCGTCTTCGGCACGCACAACATCGGCTCCCTGCCCACACTGCTGGAGCGCTCGCGGCACAACGCCGAGGCGCAGCTGGAGATCCTCGACGCCCTCGAGGTCTTCCCCTCGACCCTGCCCACGAAGCGGGACAGCGCCTACTCCGGGTGGGTGTCGATCTCCGTGGGCTGCAACAACACGTGCACGTTCTGCATCGTCCCGTCCCTGCGCGGCAAGGAGAAGGACCGCCGGCCCGGGGAGGTCCTCGCCGAGGTGCAGGCGCTGGTCGACGACGGAGCGGTCGAGGTCACGCTGCTGGGGCAGAACGTGAACTCCTACGGCGTGGAGTTCGGGGACCGCGGCGCGTTCGCGAAGCTGCTGCGCGCGTGCGGGCGGATCGAGGGCCTGGAGCGCGTGCGCTTCACGAGCCCGCACCCGGCCGCGTTCACCGACGACGTCATCGACGCCATGGCGGAGACCCCGAACGTCATGCCGCAGCTGCACATGCCCCTGCAGTCCGGGTCCGACCGGATCCTGAAGGCGATGCGGCGCTCGTACCGCTCGAAGCGGTTCCTCGGCATCTTGGACACCGTCCGCGAGCGCATCCCGGAGGCCGCGATCACCACGGACATCATCGTGGGCTTCCCGGGGGAGACCGAGGAGGACTTCCAGGCCACCCTCGACGTCGTGGCCGCCTCCCGCTTCTCCTCGGCGTACACGTTCCAGTACTCCGTCCGCCCCGGCACCCCCGCGGGGGTGATGGCGGACCAGGTGCCGAAGGCCGTGGTGCAGGAGCGCTTCGAGCGGCTCGTGGCCCTGCAGGACCGGATCGCCGCGGAGGAGAACCGGGCGGTCGTCGGCCGGCGGGTCGAGCTGCTCGTCACCGCGGAAGCCGGCAAGAAGTCCGAGCAGACCCACCGGCTCTCGGGCCGCGCGCGGGACCAGCGGCTCGTGCACTTCTCCGTCCCGGAGGGCGCCGAGGTCCCGCGGCCCGGCGACTTCGTGACGGTCACCGTCACCGGCGCCGCCGCCTACCACCTCGTCGCCGACCCGCGGTCCCCGCAGGACTACGCGCTGCGGCGCTCGCGGGCCGGTGACGCCTGGGACCGCCGTCAGGCCGCGTCCTGCGGTGTTCCCGCTGCCCCGGGTGCCGCCGGGCCCGGGCCCGTGAGCCTGGGCATGCCGGGCCTGCCCGTCCGGTGACCCGCACGGACCTGCCGGTCGTCGCCGTCGTCGGGCCCACGGGCACCGGCAAGACCGCGCTGGGCGTCGAGCTCGCGCTGCGGCTGGGCGGGGAGGTGGTCAACGCCGACTCCATGCAGTTCTACCGCGGGATGGACATCGGCACCGCCAAGGCGACCGCGGAGGAGCGGCGCGGAGTGCCCCACCACCTCCTCGACGTCCTCGACGTCACCGAGGAGGCCTCGGTCGCGGACTTCCAGCGCGCCACCCGGACGTCCTTCGCCCGGATCCGCTCCCGCGGCCGGGTCCCCGTCCTGGTGGGCGGCTCCGGCCTCTACGTGCGCGCGGCCCTCGACGTGCTCGAGCTGCCCGGCACCGACCCCGCGGTGCGGGCGCGGATCGAGGGCGAGCTCGCGCAGCGGGGCCCCGGCGCCCTGCGGGAGCGTCTCCGCCAGGTGGACCCCGGGTCAGCCGCCCGGCTGCAGGACGAGCGGCGGCTGGTGCGCGCCCTGGAGGTGTGGGAGCTCACCGGCCGCCCGTTCACCTCCTTCATGCCCCGCCGCGAGCACGTGGAGCCCACGGTGCAGATCGGCCTGGACGTCGAGCGCGCCGAGCTCCACGACCGGCTCGCCCGGCGGGTCGGGGCCATGGTGGAGGCCGGCCTGGAGGCCGAGGTGCGCGCGCTGGCGGCCCGCGGGCTGCGCGAGGGGCGCACGGCCTCCCGGGCCCTGGGCTACGGGCAGTTCCTCGACGTGGTGGACGGCCGCGCCACCGTGGAGGAGGCGGCCGGGGCCACCGTGGTGGCCACCCGCCGCTTCGCCCGCCGCCAGCTCACCTGGTTCCGCGCGGACCCCCGGGTGCACTGGCTGGACCCGTCCGGGCCCGGGGTCGCCGACCGCGCCGTGCGCCTCGTCGAGACGGCGGCGTCGGCGCGTCCGTGATCCGGTGAGGGCGGTCGGGCCCGCACGGGCCGTGCAGCGAGCCGTCCGCCGTCACCGCGGCGTGCAGCCATCACCGGCCGCGGTGAGGCCGCCCCGCCCCGAGCACTCAGCAGGACCGTGGGCATCGACCGCCGCGCCGAGCGTCGACGACCCTCGAACCGCCTGGCCTCACCGGTCACCGTCCACATCCCCCGCGCGCTCGCCCGGCGCGCACGGGCGCACGTCCACGACGGGCAGGTCCCCGTCCGTCACGATGGCGTCCCCGCCGCCGTTGCGTGCGTGGTAGCCGGTGGCGAAGTGCCGGAGGACGTGCACGTCGGCGCCCGCCGAGCGCAGGTCGGAGACCACGAGGTCGCGCTCCCCGTCCGTGTCCGCGGCGATCTTGTGCGTGACCTGCCACGTGAACAGGGACAGCCCCACCCGCCGGTCGAAGGTCGCGGCGCCGACCAGGTCCACGGCCTGCCCGCCGGGGAGCCTCCATCCCGCCGGGCAGGTCCAGAAGCGGACGTGGTGGCGGCGGGCCGGACTGCCCGCCACCTCCCGCTCGAAGGCGAGCGACTGCTTGCGGCCGAAGGCGAAGAGCGGGCTCACGGGCGCCGCGGGATAGCTGCGGCGCAGCACCGACGCCCGGACGATCCGCCAGCCCGTGACCGGGGTCAGGGGCTCCGCCGCCGTCCAGCCCGCCCCGAGCATCGCGGAGGACAGCCGTGCCGCGGGGCCGACCACCGCGAGGTTGACCGGATCCCCCAGCAGACCGTCCGCGGTGCGGGCGCGCCCGATGAAGTAGTCCGGCACGTAGATCCCGGTGAGCAGGCGGTTCAGCCGGGGCAGCAGCACGTACGCCGAGAGCACCCAGACGGGCAGGAACACCCAGACCAGGCGCCCGTCGTCGTCGACGTCCTCGAGGACCAGGTGGTAGACGCCCCACCCCGCCAGCACACTGGTCACGAGACCGCCCGCGCGCTGGCACCACAGGACCGTGGTGGCCCCCACCGTCCGCGCGCCCCCCGTCGCGGCCCCGCGTCCGGCGGCACCGCGGGCCCTGCTCCGTGCATCCACCTGACGTACCCCGTCCCCACGTCCGCCGCCGGGCCCCACCGGCGTGCCCCCAGGCTAGCGGGACCCCCGACGGCGACGGAAGAACCCGACGGCGACGGAAGAACCCGACGGCGGCCGCGTATTATGACCGGGTGACCTCCGCGCAGCTCCCGACCGCCCGCCCCGCCCCCCTCCCCGAGGACGCCGCCGCCCCCTGGGGGAAGCTCCGAGGCCGCGCCTTCACCAAGGGCCACGGCACGGGCAACGACTTCGTGCTGCTGACGGACCCGCACGCGGAGCTGGCCCTCGACGCCGAGCTGGTGACCCTGGTGTGCGACCGCCACCGCGGCATCGGGGGCGACGGGCTGATCCGCGCCGTGCGCTCCGAGGCGGTCCCCGAGGGACGGGCCGTCCTGGCGGCGGCACCGGACGCCGAGTGGTTCATGGACTACCGCAACAACGACGGCTCCGTCGCCGAGATGTGCGGCAACGGCGTCCGCGTGTTCGTGCACTACCTCCTCCAGCGGGGCCTGGCCGTGGTCCCCGAAGGGGACGTGCTGCGCATCGGCACCCGCGCCGGCGTGAAGACCGTGGCCCGCACCGACTCCGGCTACGCCGTGGACATGGGGCCGTGGACCTTCCTCGACGGGGACGCGGCCCGGTCCCGCGGCTCGGACGCCGTCGTGACGGCCGAGGGGCTGAAGGTGCCCCGCCCCGCCCTGTCGATCGGCATGGGCAACCCGCACACCGTCGTGGCGCTCGCGGAGGGGGAAAAGCTCGACCAGCTCGGGCTGCACACCGCTCCCGTCGTGCGCCCGGAGCCCGCGGACGGGACCAACGTCGAGTTCGTGGTCCCCGCCGACGGCGACGACGACGGCGTGGGCCGGGTGCGGATGCGCGTGCACGAGCGCGGCGTGGGCGAGACCCAGTCCTGCGGGACCGGCGCGTGCGCCGCGGCCGCCGCGACCCGCTTCTGGGGCGGCGCCACGGCGCCCGACCAGTGGCTCGTGCAGGTGCCCGGCGGGATCGTCTCCGTGACGTTCGTCCCGGCGCCCGACGGCGCCGAGCACGTGGTGCTCGCCGGACCGGCCGTGCTGGTGGCCGACGGCACCTTCGTCTGAGGTCCGGTCCCGGCCGCCCGGTCCTGGCCGCCCGGTTCCGGCCGCTCAGCCCCGAGCCGCTCAGTCCCGCCGTGCGACGAGCAGGACCCGGAACCCCTTGTCGGTCGTGTGCCGGGACACCTGGAAGCCGCCGCCCAGCGCGGTGCCGAGCCACTTCTGCAGCGAGTCCGCGCCGAGGTTCTTCTGCACCACCAGCCACGCCGTGCCGCCGTCGGCCAGCCGCGGCAGCCAGCGGAGGAGCAGCTCGTGCAGCTGCTGCTTGCCGATCCGGATGGGCGGATTGGACCAGATGGTGTCGAACCGCCGCCCGGCGGGCACCTGCCCCGGGAGCAGGGCCTCCACGTTGGCCAGGCCCAGGGCCGCGGCGTTGTCCCGGGTGAGCCCCAGCGAGCGCTCGTTGACGTCCACGGCCGTGACCCGGGCCTGCGGGGCGGCCCCGGCCAGGCTCAGGGCGATCGGACCCCAGCCGCAGCCGAGGTCCAGGAGCTCCGCACCGGCGGGGTCGGGAACATTTTCCAGCAGCACGGACGTTCCCTTGTCGAGGCCTCGCGGGCTGAACACCCCGTTGGAGGTCTGCAGCACGACCTCCCGCCCCCGCAGGGTCACGGCCACGGACCGCCGCACCTCGGGTGTCGAGGGGTCCTCGGAGAAGTAGTGCTCGGTCCCCGGGTTCGGGGTCGCCGGGCCGGCCACGGGATCGGGGGAGTCGGGACGCGGTGCCATAGCGCCCCATGCTACCGACACCGCCCACGCACCGGGGACCGGTGTCATCCCGGCCGGGATGTCCGGCTCCGCCACTAGAATGTACTGATCAGCGTCCCGTCCGAAAGGAACCATGACCCACCCCCGTGAAACCCCTGCCGAGCCCCGCGCCGCCGCGGAGCCCGAGAACGGCCTGAGCCGGCAGGACCTGGAGGACGTCGTCGAGCGCGTGCTGTCCCGGGCCCGCGCCCGGGAGGAGGCCGCCGGGCAGGACACCGTGACCGCGGACGACTCCGCCACGCCGGGCCGGTTCTCCGGCCGGGCCCGCGAGCTCGCCGCCCCCGAGGACGGGCACACCGTCCATGACGGCGACCAGCAGGACCTCGAGGAGCGCCGCGCCCTGCGCCGCGTCGTCGGCCTGTCCACCGAGCTCGAGGACGTCACCGAGCTCGAGTACCGCCAGCTGCGCCTGGAGCGCGTGGTGCTGGCCGGGCTGTGGACGGAGGGCACGCTCGCGGAGGCCGAGAACTCCCTGCGCGAACTGGCCGCGCTCGCCGAGACCGCCGGCTCCGAGGTGCTCGACGGCATCGTCCAGCGCCGGGCCAAGCCGGACCCGGCCACGTACCTGGGCTCGGGCAAGGCCAAGGAGCTGAAGGACATCGTCGCCGCGACCGGCGCGGACACCGTCGTCGTCGACTCCGAGCTGGCCCCCTCCCAGCGGCGCGGGCTGGAGGACGTCGTGAAGGTCAAGGTCATCGACCGCACGGGCCTGATCCTCGACATCTTCGCCCAGCACGCCAAGTCGAAGGAGGGCAAGGCCCAGGTCGAACTCGCCCAGCTCGAGTACCTGCTCCCGCGCCTGCGCGGCTGGGGCGAGTCCCTGTCCCGCCAGGCCGGCGGTCGTGCCGCCGCCGGTGAGGGCATCGGCTCCCGCGGCCCCGGTGAGACCAAGATCGAGCTGGACCGCCGCCGCATCCGCACCCGCATGGCCAAGCTGCGGCGCGAGATCGCCGCCATGAAGCCGGCGCGCGAGACCAAGCGGCTCAACCGCCGCCGCCACTCCGTGCCGTCGGTGGCGATCGCCGGCTACACCAACGCGGGCAAGTCCTCGCTGCTGAACCGGCTCACGGACGCCGGGGTGCTCGTGGAGAACGCCCTCTTCGCCACCCTGGACCCCACGGTCCGCCGCACGCAGACGCCGGACGGCATCGGCTACACGCTCTCGGACACGGTCGGCTTCGTCCGGTCGCTGCCCACGCAGCTCGTCGAGGCGTTCCGCTCCACCCTGGAGGAGGTCGCCGACTCCGACCTCATCCTGCACGTGGTGGACGCCTCCCACCCGGACCCGGAGGGCCAGATCCGCGCGGTGCGCCAGGTCTTCACGGACATCGACGCCCAGAACATCCCCGAGATCATCGTCCTGAACAAGGTGGACGCCGCCGACCCGTTCGTGGTCGAGCGGATCAAGCAGCGCGAGCGCAACGTCGTGGTGGTCTCGGCCCGCACGGGGGAGGGCATCGAGGAGCTCCGCCGGCGGATCAGCGAGTCCATCCCGCGCCCCGAGACGGTGCTGGACCTGATGGTGCCGTACCAGCGCGGCGACGTGGTCAGCCGGCTGCACGACTGGGACGCGGAGATCCTGCGCACCGAGCACCTGGCCGAGGGCACCCACCTGCTCGTGAAGGTCCGCGAGGACCTCGCGGCCGAGCTCGCGGAGTTCGCCCCCGAGCACGCTCCCGGCTTCGGCGCCGAGAGCGCCTGAGCGCGTGGCCGCCGCCCTCGTGGACGAGTCCGGGCACGACGTCTCGGGCGTGCGCCCGGAGACCCTGCCCGGAGCCAAGGACGCCCTGGCCCTGCTGGACACCGCCGTGACCGCGATGGGCGGACAGGTCCGGGACGGCCAGCGGCTGATGACCGCCAAGGTCGCCGAGGCCCTGGACCGGGGCCGGCACCTGCTGGTCCAGGCGGGGACCGGCACCGGCAAGTCCCTCGCGTACCTGGCCCCGCTCGTCGAGCACGCCCAGCGCTCGGACAAGCCGGTGGTCGTGGCCACCGCGACGCTGGCGCTGCAGTCGCAGATCGTGGGCCGGGACGTGCCGCGCCTGCTGGCCGCCCTCGAGGGCGAGCTCGAGCGCGACGTGGACGTGGCCCTGCTCAAGGGCCGCAGCAACTACGCCTGCCTGCACAAGATCGAGGGCGGCTACCCGTCCGACGACGACCCCGGCGCGCTCTTCGCGCTGCCCGACGCCGCCCCGCACCCGGGCGCTCCGCAGCCGGAGGCCGCCGAGCACCCCGGGCGGCTGGGCCAGGAGGTCCAGCGCCTGCGGGAGTGGGCCCGCGACACCGGGACCGGCGACCGGGACGAGGTGCTCCCGGGCGTCAGCGACCGCGCCTGGCGCCAGGTGTCGGTCACGGCCAAGGAGTGCCTGGGCCGCAGCTGCCCCCTGTTCGAGGAATGCTTCGCGGAGCTCGCCAAGCAGCGGGCCGGCGAGGCCGACATCGTCATCACCAACCACGCCCTGCTCGCGATCAACGCGTTCGAGGGCATCACCGTGCTGCCCGAGCACGACGTCGTGGTCATCGACGAGGCCCACGAGCTCCAGGACCGGGTGACGGGCGCCGTCACCGGCCAGCTCTCCGCGGCCATGGTGCGCTCGGCCGCCGCGTCCGCGCGCAAGCACACCTCCGCGAGCCCCGACTCCCTCACCGCAGGGGCCGCCAACCTCGAGGCCGCCCTGATGGGCGCTCCCGCCGAGCTGCTGCACCGCGGCCTCGGGGACGCCCAGGCGGCGGCCGTGGCCCAGATCCGGGACGCCGCCCGCACCGTCATGACCGAGTCCAAGGCCGGTCCCGGGGAGAAGGACGGGGATGCCGGCCGGCAGATGGCCCGCTCCCGGGTGAGCGACGTCCTCGACCTGGCCGAGCGGATCCTCGCCGCCGAGGAGCACCGCGAGGTGCTGTGGATCTCCCGGCAGGGCGGCTGGGAGCCCGGCCGCGGCTACGTGGCCGCGGAGGACACCGACCCGGCGACCCTGCACGTGGCGCCGCTCAGCGTGGCCGGCACCCTGCGGGAGGGGCTCTTCGACGGCCGCACCGTGGTCCTCACCTCGGCCACCCTGTCCGTCGGCTCGTCCTTCGACTCCGCCGCCGGTGCCCTCGGCCTGCGGGGCGAGGGCGCCCCGCGCTGGGAGGGCGTGGACGTCGGCAGCCCGTTCGACTACCCGAAGCAGGGCATCCTCTACCTCGCCAAGCACCTGGAGAAGCCCGGCCGCCGGCTCACGGAGGCCCAGCTCGACGAGATGCTGGCCCTGCTGGAGGCCTCCAAGGGCGGGGCCCTGGGGCTGTTCTCCTCCCGCCGGGCGGCGGAGGAGGCGGCCGAGGCCCTGCGCGAGCGCACCGACCTGCCGATCCTGTGCCAGGGGGAGTCCTCGCTCGCGGGACTCGTGCAGGAGTTCACCGACGACCCGTCCACGAGCCTGTTCGGCACGATGAGCCTGTGGCAGGGCGTCGACGTCCCGGGGGCCTCGTGCCGACTCGTGATGATCGACCGGATCCCCTTCCCGCGCCCGGACGACCCGCTGGCCAGCGCCCGCAGCCGCGCCGCGGAGCGGGCCGGCGGCAACGGGTTCATGTCCGTCTCCGCGACGTACGCGGCGATCCGTCTCGCCCAGGGAGCCGGACGGCTCATCCGCGCGGGCGGGGACCGGGGCGTCGTGGCGATCCTGGACTCCCGGATCGCGACCGCCCGCTACGGCGGGTTCCTCCGCGGGTCTTTGCCGCCGCTGTGGACCACCACGGACCGCTCGGTGGTGCTCGGGGCGCTGGAGCGCCTCTCCGTGGGCTGAGCGCGCTCGGGGCCCGTCCCGACCCCGGCCCGGACCCGGACGGCACTCGGGCCCTCCGCCGGCGGGGGAGGGCCCGGGCGCCGGGGCGTGCGGCGGCTCAGAGGCTGCGCAGCACCGAGACGACCTTGCCCATCACGGTGGCGTGGTCACCGAGGATCGGCTCGTAGCGCGTGTTCTGCGGCAACAGCCAGGTGTGGCCGTCCCGCTGGCGGAAGGTCTTGACCGTGGCCTCGTCGTCGAGCAGGGCCGCCACGATGTCACCGTTGTCGGCGGCGCTCTGCCGGCGCACCACCACCCAGTCGCCGTCGCAGATCGCGGCGTCGATCATCGAGTCGCCCTTGACGCGCAGCATGAACAGCTCGCCGTGGCCGACCAGCTGGCGGGGCAGCGCAAGGACGTCCTCGACGGACTGCTCGGCCGTGATCGGCCCGCCGGCGGCGATGTGGCCGACCAGGGGGACCATGGTCACGTCCGCCGAGGTGGACAGCTCGGCCACGGCGTCGTGGGCGGCGGGGCGCGCGGTGCGGCCGGTCGGCGCCGTCGCGACCTCGGGCGACGGTTCGGCGGACTCCGCCCCGGCGGTCCCGCGCAGCTGCAGGGGGGTGAGCACCTCCATGGCCCGCGGGCGCTTGGGGTCGCGGCGCAGGTAGCCCAGCTTCTCCAACTGGGAGAGCTGGTGGGTGACGCTCGAGAGGGAGGCCAGGCCCACGAGGTCCCCGATCTCGCGCATGGACGGCGGATAGCCGTGCTCGGCGATGGAGCGCTGGATGGCCTCGAGGATGGTGCGCTGGCGCACGCTGAGCCCGCGGCTGCGCGAGCGCGCCCCGGGGCGGGCTCCCCGGGTGCGGGGCTCCTCGGGGGTGGGGGGCTGGGCCATGGGAGCGTCGTCCTTTCCCGTCCGGCTGCTGGTGCCGCCGCCGGTCTGCGCGGTCCCGGTTCCGATGTCGGACCCGGGTGGTTCGATGGGTCCCGGTCGGAAGGCGCCGGGGGTTCGCAGCGCGCGCCGGCCGGAGGCCCGAACCTGTCCTCAGCCTAGGCGACACGCCGTGCGTGTTCAAACATATGTACGACCCGGTGTCGACAGGCTTCGCAGACACGTGCTAGACATGGGTCATCGGTATTCGAAAGTATGTTCGATCGAATGAACGCCCGCAGGGGCCGTCGACCGGACCGGTGTTCGAGATCGCCCGCTCTGTGCGGGAACGTCAAGGAGTTCATGTCATGAGTGCCAGTGCCACCCTCAGTGCCGTCGTCGCCCGCCGCCGGGAGCCCGCAGGATCCGACCGTGGCCTCGGCCGCGCGCTCCGGCGCGCCCGCCCTGCGCGCTCCGGCCCCCGCACCCCGCTGACCCTGACCCGCCGCGGCCGCCTGGTGTTCCTGGGACTGCCCGTCCTCGCCGGGTCGGCCGCCCTGGTCGTGCTGGCCGTGATCTTCCTCGTCCCCTCCACGGCCACGGCCACGAGCGAGCCCGTGCCGGGCTCCGGGACCGAGCAGACCACCGTGTTCCCCGGGCAGAGCCTGTGGGAGCTCGCCGTGGCCGCCGACCCGGACCGTGACCCCCGGGACGTCATGGACGAGATCGTGGAGCTCAATGACCTGGACAGCTCCGTGCTCGTGGCCGGCCAGCTCCTCGAGGTCCCGGCCGCCTGAACGGCCCGCCCCGGGCAGGGCGTCCCGGACCGGACGCCGGAGCTGCAGGACGGAGCAGGAAGCCGAACGGGGTCCCTGGGACGGCGCACCGGAGCGGAGCACTAAACTGTTCGGGTGACGCAGAACCTGGACCGACTCAACGCCCTCCCGCTCCGCGACGACCTGCGCGGCAAGACGCCGTACGGCGCCCCGCAGCTCGACGTCGCCGTGGCGCTCAACACCAACGAGAACACCCATCCGGTCCCGGCCGACGTGCACGCGGCGATCGTCCAGGAGGTCACCGAGGCGGCCTGGGCCCTCAACCGGTACCCGGACCGCGAGTTCACCGCCCTGCGCGAGGAGCTCGCCGCGTACCTCGGCCACGGGCTGGGGCCTGGGAACCTCTGGGCGGCCAACGGCTCGAACGAGATCCTGCAGCAGATCCTGCAGGCCTTCGGTGGGCCCGGCCGCACGCTGCTCACCTTCGTCCCCACCTACTCGATGTACCCGCTGCTGGCCTCCGGGACGCACACCGGCTTCGTCGCGGGGGAGCGCGCGGCGGACTTCGGCCTGTCCGCCGGGTCCGCGGCCGAACAGGTGCGCCGGCACCGCCCGGACGTGGTCTTCCTCTGCTCGCCCAACAACCCGACGGGCACGGCGCTGGGCGCGGACGTGGTCACCGCGGTGTACGAGGCGGGGGAGGAGTTCCGCACCGTCGTGGTGGTCGACGAGGCGTACGCCGAGTTCTCCCACGGCGGCACCCCCACCGCGCTCACGCTGCTGGAGGGCCGGCCCCGCCTGATCGTCTCCCGCACCATGAGCAAGGCGTTCGCGCTCGCCGGCGCCCGCCTGGGCTACTTCGCGGCGGCGCCCGAGGTCGCCGACGCCGTGCGCCTCGTCCGGCTGCCGTACCACCTCTCGGCCGTCACCCAGGCCACGGCCCTGGCGGCGCTGCGCCACTCCGGGTCGCTGCTGGCCAACGTGGAGGACATCAAGATGCAGCGCGACCGGATCGTCGACGAGCTCAAGCGGCTCGGGCTCCAGCCCTCCGAGTCGGACTCCAACTTCGTGTTCTTCGGCGGCATGGAGGACTCCCGTGCCATGTGGGAGGCGCTGCTGGCGGACGGGGTGCTCGTGCGGGACGTCGGGATCCCCGGCCACCTGCGCGTCACCGCCGGCACCGCGGAGGAGACCACCGCCTTCCTGGCCAGCATGGAGCGGATCGTCTCCGGCGGCTGAGGGGCCGGGGTCTCCCCGACCCGGATAGCATGGAAGCAGACCACCACCACCGGGCCCGGGGCGCCGCCGCGCGGCCCGGACCGGACCACCCGCGGCCCGCCGACGGCAGTGCCGCGCCCGCGAGGAGTTCCCACCGAATGAGCGACCAGACCACCACCCGTGCGCCCCGCCGCGCCGCCCTGGAGCGGCGCACGAGCGAGTCCACGGTGTCCGTCGAGATCGACCTCGACGGCACCGGCGAGAACGACATCGCCACCTCCGTGCCGTTCTACGACCACATGCTGACCGCGCTGTCCAAGCACTCCCTGATCGACATGCGGATCCGGGCGACCGGGGACACCCACATCGACGTCCACCACACCGTCGAGGACACCGCGATCGTCCTCGGGGACGCCCTGCGCCAGGCGCTGGGCGAGAAGGCCGGGATCCGCCGCTTCGGCGAGGCCACCGTCCCGCTGGACGAGGCCCTGGCCAACGCCGTGGTCGACATCTCCGGCCGGCCCTACGTGGTCCACACCGGTGAGCCCGAGGGGCAGCAGTACCACCTCATCGGCGGGCACTTCACCGGCTCCATGGTCCAGCACGTCTTCGAGTCCCTGGCCCACCACGCCGGCATCTGCCTGCACGTCACGCTGCTGGCGGGCCGGGACCCGCACCACATCGCCGAGGCCCAGTTCAAGGCCGTGGCGCGCGCCCTCCGCCAGGCCGTGGAGCCCGACCCCCGGGTCCGCGGGATCCCGTCCACGAAGGGGGCCCTGTGAGCACCGACGGCACCGCCACGACGGACGGCGGCGCCCGGCCCACCGTCACGGTCCTCGACTACGGCGCCGGCAACGTGCGCTCGGCCGTGCGCGCCCTCGAGGCCGCCGGCGCGGACGTGGTGCTCAGCGCCGACCCCGAGGCGGTGCTCGACGCCGACGGCCTCGTGGTCCCCGGCGTCGGCGCGTTCGCCGCCGTGATGGACGGGCTGCGCTCCGTGGACGGGCTGCGCCTCATCGGCCGCCGCCTGGCCGGCGGCCGCCCCGTGCTGGGCATCTGCGTGGGCCTGCAGGTCCTCTTCGACTCCGGGGTGGAGCACGGCCGGGAGACCGAGGGCATGGGCGAGTGGCCCGGCGTCGTCGAACGGCTGAAGGCCGACGTGGTCCCGCACATGGGCTGGAACACCGTGGAGCCGCCCGAGGGCAGCGTCCTGTTCCGGGGCATCGAGGACCAGCGGTTCTACTTCGTGCACTCCTACGGGGTGCAGGAGTGGGACTTCCCGCAGAGCATCCAGAAGATGCAGCCGCCGCAGGTCACCTGGTCCGACCACGGCGGGCGCTTCATCGCGGCCGTGGAGAACGGGGCCCTGTGCGCCACGCAGTTCCACCCGGAGAAGTCCTCCGAGGCCGGCATCCAGCTGCTGCGCAACTGGCTCGGCACCCTGCCGCGCACCGGACGCCTCGACCACCTGAAGGCCGGTGACCCCCTGGGCGGGGACGCCCTGGCCGGCCGCCCGACCCTCGAGAGCCAGGACGGCCCCGCGTGAGCTACGCCGTCGTCGTCATGGTGTTCGGGGCGTTCGTCGCCGGCGGCGCCATCTCCTTCCACCAGCAGCACAAGCCGCGCTGGACCGTCGTCCTCCTGGCCCTGACTGCCGCGGGCCTGATCGGCTACGGCTGGTACGCCTGGTTCGAGGGCCGCTGAGCCCTCCCGTCCGAGACCCCGAAACCCCGAGAAGAGAGATCCCATGTCCCTGAGCGAGACCCCCCGCCTCCAGCTGCTGCCCGCCGTCGACGTCGCGGACGGCCAGGCCGTCCGCCTGGTCCAGGGCGAGGCCGGCTCCGAGACCGGCTACGGCGACCCGCTCGAGGCCGCCCTCGCGTGGCAGGAGGCCGGCGCCGAGTGGATCCACCTCGTGGACCTCGACGCCGCCTTCGGCCGCGGCGACAACATCGACGTGCTCCGCCGCGTCGCCGCCGAGCTCGAGCTGAAGGTCGAGATGTCCGGCGGCATCCGCGACGACGCCTCGCTGGAGCGGGCGCTGTCCCTGGACCCCGCCCGGATCAACCTGGGCACCGCGGCCCTCGAGAACCCCGAGTGGACGCGGAAGGTCATCGCCGAGCACGGCGACGTCATCGCGGTGGGGCTCGACGTGCGGGGTACAGTCCTCGCCGCCCGCGGCTGGACCGAGGAGGGCGGCGACCTCTGGGAGGTCCTGGACCGCCTCGAGGAGCACGGCTGCGCCCGCTACGTGGTCACCGACGTCACCAAGGACGGCACCCTCAAGGGCCCGAACCTCGAGCTGCTGCAGGAGGTGGCGACCCGCACCGACAAGCCCGTGGTCGCCTCCGGGGGCATCTCCTCCCTCGACGACCTCGCGGCCCTGCGCACCCTCGTGCCCTCCGGCGTCGAGGGCGCGATCGTGGGCAAGGCCCTCTACGCGGGCCGGTTCACCCTCGGGGAGGCCCTCGACGTGGCGGGCCGGCCGGGAGCGCGGTGACGGGGCGGCCCCTCCCGGGGCACATCGCCGCCCAGCTCGCGGGGGCGGGCGGCACGGAGGACACCGGCGGCCAGGCCTGGGCCGGGCGCAACCTGGGGGAGGGCACCAGCCACACCCACCGGTTCCCCGACGACGACGGCGCCGCAGCCCCGGCCGTGCTGCAGGCCCTCCAGGACCTGCGCGCGGGGACGGGGGACGAGGCCTCCGTGGTCGCCGCGCTCGCCGGGACCCGGGTGTTCGTGCCCGTCGTGGCCGAGGTCTCGGCCTCGACCGTGACCGATGCCGGTCTCGTGGCCGATAAGGAGGCCGACATGGCGCTCGTGTCCCTGCGGGCCGCGGACGGGCGGCAGGTGCTGCCGGTCTTCAGCTCCACCGCGGCGCTCGCGGACTGGCACGCCCAGGCGCGGCCGGTGGCCACGGACGTCCGCCGGGCGGCCGTGGCCGCGGTCAAGGACGGCACGCAGCTGCTCGTGCTCGACCCCGGCACGGTCCTCCCGTTCGTCGTGCGCCGCCCGGCGCTCTGGGCGCTGGCCCAGGGCAGGCCGTGGACGCCGTCCTACCGCAGCCCGGCGGTCGAGGCGGCCGTCCGGCGCTGCGCCGCGGAGCTGCCCGGGGTGCTCGGGGTCGGGACGGACCCCGGGGACGGAGTGGCCGTGCGCGCCGCGGACGGAGGGCTCGTCCAGGGCGGCGGAGCGGGCCCCGAGCTCGCCGTCGTGCTGTCCCTGCGGGCCGGGCTCGACCGGGCGCAGCTGGACGACGTCGTCGCCCGCTTCCAGGCCCGGCTGAGCGTCGAACCGGCCCTCGCGGAGGACGTGGACTCGATGCAGCTGCGCCTCACGACGGCGGGCTGACCCGGGGAACCCGGATCAGCCCGCGACGTTCGGGGGTGACGGCCCTCAGTTGACCGGACCCGTGAACCGCTCGCCGGGTCCCTGGCCGGGGGCGTCCGGGAAGCGGGAAGCCTCCCGGAAGGCGAGCTGCAGGGTGCGCAGGCCGTCGCGCAGCGGAGCGGCGTGCTGCGAGCCGATCTCCGGGGCCGCGGCGGTGACGAAGCCGGCCAGCGCGGTGATGAGCTTGCGGGCCTCGTCGAGGTCCTTGAGCTCCTCGGCGTCCTCGCCCGCGGCGAGACCGCACTTCACGGCGGCAGCGCTCATGAGGTGCACGGCCGCGGTCGTGATGACCTCGATGGCCGGGACCTCCGCGATGTCGCGCATCTGCTCGTCGACGGCGCTGACCGTCTCCTGCGGGATCTCCTGGCCGGACCGTGCGGCGTCGTCGTCGAAGCGGAAGGTGTTCTCGGAAGTCATGGCCCAACTCTGCCACACCGCCGTCCGCCGACCGGACCGTCCTGCCGCCGCCGGCACTATCCTGCAGGGGAGGCCGGGCGCCGGCCGGAAGGGGGCGGGGACGCCGTGTGGATCGGGTGGATCGAGTTCGACGTGCTCCTCGGGGACGTCCACTCCCTCAAGGGCAAGCGCTCCGTGGTGCGTCCCCTCGTCGCCGAGCTGCGCCGCCGGTTCCCGGTCACCGCCGCCGAGGTCGGCCACCTCGAGCTCCACCGCCGGGCCCTCGTGGGCACCGCGGTGGTCGCGGCGGACGCCGCCCGGCTCGTGGAGGTCCTGGACGAGGTCGAGCGCTTCGTCGCCGCCCGGCCGGAGACGGAGCTGCTCTCGGCCCGCCGGGCCCTGCACAGCACCGAGGACGAGTGACACCTCGCACGACCTCGTTTCCCGAACCTGTGGCCCATGGGCTAGACTCGTCGGCAGTGTGCAAGTGGAGGAGACTCCCACCCGCGCCGGCCACGGTCCCCGAGCCTCTCGGAGGTCCGGTCCACGGCCGCCGGGTCCGCGACGACATCGTCCGCACGACGGCACGGCCGGGTCCTCCCGCGTCCGCTCCGTCACGCAGCGCGTCACCCCCGGGTGGCGCAGCGATGAGCCTCCGCTTGCCGACCGCAGCGGGGGCTTTTGTCGTTGCGGACCGGACCGAACCATGAGGTCCCCGGAAACCTCCGGGCGACCACGCAGAGCATCAGGAGCACGGCATTAGCGATCCACGTATCAATGACAGAATCCGAGTCCCCGAAGTCCGCCTCGTCGGACCCGCAGGCGAGCAGGTCGGCATCGTCCGCGTCGAGGACGCACTGAGGCTGGCCCGCGAATCGGATCTCGATCTGGTCGAGGTGGCGCCCAACGCCAAGCCGCCGGTGGCCAAGCTCATGGACTTCGGCAAGTACAAGTACGAGGCCGCGGTCAAGGCCCGGGAGTCGCGCAAGAACCAGACGAACACGGTCCTCAAGGAGGTCCGGTTCCGGCTCAAGATCGACACCCACGACTACGAGACCAAGGTCGGCCACGCCAAGCGGTTCCTCGGGGCCGGCGACAAGGTCAAGGCCATGATCCAGTTCCGCGGTCGCGAGCAGCAGCGCCCCGAGATGGGCGTCCGCCTGCTCGAGCGCTTCGCGAACGACGTCGCGGAGGTCGGCGCGGTCGAGTCGAGCCCCCGGGTCGACGGCCGCAACATGGTGATGGTCGTGGGCCCGCTGAAGAACAAGGCCGAGGCCAAGGCCGAGGTGCGCCGCCAGAAGCAGCGCGAGGAGGCCAAGGCCGAGAACGAGCGC
Source organism: Kocuria himachalensis (assembly GCF_054784195.1). Classification (NCBI taxonomy): domain Bacteria; kingdom Bacillati; phylum Actinomycetota; class Actinomycetes; order Micrococcales; family Micrococcaceae; genus Kocuria; species Kocuria himachalensis. The sequence goes on along the minus strand of NZ_BAAGPL010000015.1, from coordinate 30,710 downwards.
AAGGCGAAGGACAAGATCGACACGTCCTCCGCGGCGCCCGTGACCCAGTCGATCGGGGACGCGTTCCCGGCCGAGCTGCGCGAGCGGGCCGTCCAGGCCGAGGAGCCGGTGCAGCAGCCGGCTGCGGAGCCCGAGGTCCAGGAGCCGGCACCGGCCCCCGAGGTCCCGGAGACGGCACAGACCGCCGCCCCCGAGCCCGAGGTCGTGGAGCCCGAGGTCGTCGAGACCCCGGAGCCCGCGGTCGCCGAGGCGCCGACCCCGGAGCCCGAGGCCGTCAAGGCGCCGGAGCCCGAGGTCGTCGAGACCCCGGCGCCGAAGGCCGCCCCGAAGCCGCCGGCGCCCAAGGCTCCGGCCGCGGCGCCCAAGGCCCCGGTCCCGGCGCCGAAGGCCCCCCGGCCCGGTCCCAAGCCGGGCGCCAAGCCCGGACCGCAGGCCTGAGCGGCGCAAGACCTTCCGCGCGAGCGGAGCAGAACTGACAGCGCCCCGCGGCGCGCAGCCGGACCCGGTTGCGCCCAGGGGCACCGTGGAGGTGCGGCGGACGTCGTCGTGCCCTCCGGTGGCCACCACCGGAAGAATCGCAAGGAGAGCGGCCCACATGCCGAAGATGAAGACCCACAGCGGGGCGAAGAAGCGCTTCAAGCTCACCGGTACCGGCAAGGTGAAGCGCCAGCAGGCCAACCGTCGCCACTACCTGGAGCACAAGTCCTCCCGGCTGACCCGTCGCCTGGCCTCCGACCAGATCGTGGCCCCCGGCGACGCCAAGGTCATCAAGAAGATGCTGGGCAAGTAGTCCCCACCGCATCCGTTGGGGAGCCCGTCTCCCCGCCCCGCACAGATTTGACCTCCCGGCCGCACGGCCGGGACCGAAGTGAAGGAGTACACACGTGGCACGTGTGAAGCGGGCGGTCAACGCCCACAAGAAGCGCCGGGTCGTCCTCGAGCAGGCCTCCGGCTACCGCGGCCAGCGCTCGCGCCTGTACCGCAAGGCGAAGGAGCAGGTCACCCACTCGTTCGTCTACAGCTACAACGACCGCCGCAAGCGCAAGGGCGACTTCCGCCGGCTGTGGATCCAGCGCATCAACGCCGCGGCCCGCGCCAACGGCCTGACCTACAACCGCTTCATCCAGGGCCTCAAGGCCGCCGAGGTGGAGGTCGACCGCCGCATGCTCGCCGAGCTGGCCGTCAACGACGAGGCCGCGTTCGCCGGTCTGGTCGAGATCGCGAAGAACGCCCTGCCGGAGGACACCTCCGCGCCGCGCGAAGCTGCCGCCTGAGCCCAGTCGGAGCAGTGAACCTCACGGAGCGCCTGGCCGCCCAGCCGATGTCCAACCCCCGAGCCGATCGGGTGAGGGACGTCGCGGGACTGGCCGGGCGCTCCGCGCGTTCCAAGCGCGGACTGTTCCTGGCCGAGGGCCCGCAGAACGCCCGTGAGGCCCTCGCCCGGCACCTGGAGTCCCCGTGCGTGGACGCCGTCTACGTCACCGAGGACGCCCTGGGCCGCCACCCGGACATCACCGCCCTCCTCGAGCGCGTGGCCGAGGACCGCTCCGTGTTCGTCCGCCTCGTGACGCGCGAGGTCCTCGCCGCCATGAGCGACGCGGTGACCCCACAGGGCGTCGTCGTCGTGTGCCGCCCCCTCGACACGGATCTCGAAACCGTGCTCGCCGCCCGGCCCCGGCTGGTGGCCGTCCTGGCCCGGGTACAGGACCCCGGCAACGCCGGCACCGTGCTGCGCGCGGCGGACGCCGCGGGCGCGGACGCGGTGGTGCTGACCGCCGGCAGCGTGGACGTCTACAACCCCAAGACCGTGCGCTCGACCGCCGGCTCCCTCTTCCACCTCCCCGTGGTCGTGGGCGCCGACCTGCCCGCGCTGCTCGGGGCCGCCCGCGCCGCCGGGTGCGGCGTGCTGGCCGCCGACGGCCACGGGGACGTCGACCTCGACCGGCTCCAGGACGCCTCCGCGGCCCGCGCCGCCGGTGCGGACGGCGTCGACGCCGGGTACGACCTGGCGCGGCCCACCGTGTGGCTCTTCGGCAACGAGGCCCGGGGCCTGTCGGAGGAGGAGAAGGCGCTGGCCGACCACCGCGTCGCCGTGCCCGTGCACGGGCGGGCGGAGTCCCTCAACGTGGGCACCGCCGCCACCGTGTGCCTCTACGCCTCGGCCCGGGCCCAGCGGCGCCCCGGAGCCGGGAACGGGCGCTGACCCGTTGACCGCGCCCCTGCCGGCCGCGTACCGCACCCAGGTGGTCGGCGCCGCCCTCCTCGACGACGCCGACCGTCCCACGGCCTTCCTCGCCGCGCAGCGGGCCTACCCCGAGGCCCTCCGGGGCCTGTGGGAGTTCCCCGGCGGCAAGCAGGAGCCGGACGAGAGCTGCGAGCAGGCCCTGGTGCGGGAGTGCGCCGAGGAGCTCGGCGTGGACGTCCGGCTGGTCGCGGAGGTGCGCGGTCCGCACGCCCAGGGCTGGCCGCTCAAGGACACCGCGGCGATGCGCGTCTGGACGGCCGTGGCGACCGGCGGCGACCCGCGGCCCGTCGTGGGCGAGGACCACCTGGCGGTGCGGTGGCTCCCGCTGGACGACCCCGCCGCCGCGCTCGAGCTCGCCTGGATCCCGGCCGACCTGCCGATCGTGCACGCCCTGCTCGACCACCTCGCCGACCGACCCCGCTGACCACGGCATCCCGTGGCCGGCCGGGGCAATGTGCTCATCCCCGGACCGGTGCTCATCCCCGGACCGGTGCACTGCGGCGGCCGGGCGACCGGTAGCCGCCGTCGGCGAGGCCCGCCCGCACCTCGAAGGGGTTGCGCAGCGCCGGGTGCCCGCAGCGCAGCACCGACCACCCCGCGGCCACGAGGTAGGCGGGCAGGAACGGCAGCCCCAGGCACTGCGCCCACTGGGTCGCGTGGCGGGACTCGTGGGCCACCAGCCGGGGCCGGGCCGCGACGTCCTCGATCCCGGCACGGAACAGGACCACGTTGCCCACGGTGAACGCCCCGGCCCTCGGCAGCCGGGGCCGGTATCCGAACCCGAGGATCAGCCCCTCGGGCCCGCGGACCACCTTCGTCCGGGTGGCCGCCGCGACCAGCAGCCCCAGGGGCGTGGACAGGTTCGCCATGTTCCACACCTGCCGCAGGCGTGCCGACCGGCTCAGGCTCCGCATCATGCCACCAGCCTAGGTCCGCTCCGTGCGCCCGGGTCGCGCGGCACCACGCCGGCGATCGCCAGGACCAGGAGGAGACGGGGACCGGACGGCGCGGTGCTCCGGTCCTGCCGGGTCCGGACGGGCGACGACGTGGTGGGGGAGCGGTGGGCGGCCCGTGAGGCACGTGCCATAGACTGGGTTCCGCCCGCGATCCGTGCCGATCCGGGCTTTCCCGTGGTCCGCGTTCCACGCAGTGTGGAACGGCGTGCCCGGACGACGCCGTCCCCGAGCCGAAGAAGTCGCCAGCTGATGTCTGAACTGCCACCCGAGACCGCCCCGAGCGGCGCGGTCGACCCGACCGACGAGGCCCAGGTCGCCGCCGCCGTCGAGGCGGCCCTGACCGCCGTCGAGAACGCGAAGGACCTGGACGAGCTCAAGGAGGTCCGGCTCGCCCACACGGGGGAGCGGTCCCCCCTGGCGCTGGCCAACCGGCAGATCGGCTCCCTGGACAAGTCGCACAAGGCCGCCGCCGGCAAGCTGATGGGCCAGGCCCGCGGCCGGGTGAACAAGGCGATCGCCGCCCGCACCACGGTGCTGGAGGAGGAACGCGACGCCCGGATCCTCGTCGAGGAGGCCGTGGACGTCACCGCCGCCGGCCGGCGCCGGCGCCTGGGCGGCCGGCACCCGCTGACCAACCTGATGGAGCGCATCGGCGAGACGTTCGTGGCCATGGGGTGGGAGGTCGCCGACGGCCCCGAGGTCGAGTCCGAGTGGTACAACTTCGACTCCCTCAACTTCAAGCCGGACCACCCCGCCCGGGAGCTGCAGGACACGTTCTTCGTGGACCCGCCCGAGGCGCACCTCGTGCTGCGCACGCACACCTCGCCGGTGCAGATGCGCACGCTGCTGAGCCGCGAGCTGCCCGTCTACGTCGTCGTCCCGGGGCGCACCTACCGCACCGACGAGCTGGACGCCACGCACACCCCCGTCTTCCACCAGGTCGAGGGTCTGGCCGTGGACAAGGGGCTGTCGATGGCCGACCTCAAGGGCACGCTCGAGCACTTCGCCAGGCAGATGTTCGGACCCGGCGCGAAGATCCGGCTGCGGCCCAACTACTTCCCGTTCACCGAGCCGTCGGCCGAGCTGGACGTGTGGCACCCGAACGCCAAGGGCGGGCCGCAGTGGATCGAGTGGGGCGGCTGCGGCATGGTCCACCCCAACGTGCTGCGCGCCGCCGGCATCGACCCCGAGGTCCACTCCGGCTTCGCGTTCGGCATGGGCATCGAGCGGACCCTGATGTTCCGCAACAACGTCCCGGACATGCACGACATGGTCGAGGGCGACATCCGCTTCAGCGAGCACTTCGGGATGGAGATCTAGAGACATGCGAGTTCCCCTGTCATGGCTGCGCGAGCACGCCCCCGTCCCCGCGGACGCGACCGCCGAGGACGTCCTGGCCGCCCTGGTCCGCGTCGGCCTCGAGGAGGAGGACGTGCACCGCCCCACGGACCACCTGAAGGGTCCGGTGGTGGTGGGCCAGGTGCTGTCCAAGGAGCCGGAGACCCACTCCAACGGCAAGACCGTCAACTGGTGCACCGTCCGCGTGGTCCCCGAGGGCCAGGAGCAGACCCTGACCGGTGAGGGCATCGACCCGTCCGGCGTGCAGGGCGTGATCTGCGGGGCGCACAACTTCGAGGTCGGGGACAAGGTCGTGGTGACCCTGCCCGGCGCCGTGCTGCCCGGCAACTTCAGGATCTCGGCGCGGCAGACCTACGGCCACACCTCCGCCGGGATGATCGCCTCGGTGCGCGAGCTCGGCATCGGAGAGGACCACGACGGCATCCTGGTGCTCTCGACCCTCGGCCTGGACCCGGAACTCGGGACGGACGCCCTGGAGCTGCTCGGCCTCCACGACGAGGCCGCGGAGATCAACGTGACCCCGGACCGCGGCTACGCGTTCTCCATCCGCGGCGTGGCCCGCGAGTACTGCCACGCCGTGCACCAGCCCTTCACCGACCCGGCCGAGGCCGTGGCCGCCCGGGTGCCCGCCCCCACCGCGGGCGGGTTCCCCGTGGCCGTCGACGACGACGCCCCCATCCACGGCAGGCCCGGGTGCACCCGCTTCGTCGCCCGCACGGTGACCGGCATCGACGCGACCGCCCCCACGCCCCCGTGGCTGTCGGCGCGGCTGCGCCTGGCCGGGATCCGCTCCATCTCCCTGCCGGTGGACGTCTCCAACTACGTGATGCTCGAGTTCGGCCAGCCGCTGCACTTCTACGACCTCGGGAAGCTGAGCGGGGGCATCACCGTGCGCCGGGCCGCCCCGGGCGAGACGCTGACCACCCTGGACGGCAAGCAGCGCACCGCCGACCCCGAGGACCTGCTCATCACGGACGGCTCCGGGCCGATCGGCCTGGCCGGGGTCATGGGCGGGGCGAGCACCGAGGTCTCGGACGGCACCGCCGACGTGCTCGTGGAGGCGGCCCGCTTCGACGAGATCTCGATCGCCCGCACCACCCGCCGGCACAGGCTCCCCTCGGAGGCGTCCAAGCGCTTCGAGCGCGGCGTGGACCCGCGGATCGCCCCGGTGGCCGCCCAGCGCGCCGTGGAGCTGCTCGTGGAGCTGGCCGGCGGCACGGCCGGCCCCGAGGTCACCGACGTGGACGACACCACCGTCCCCGCGCCCATCGAGCTGCCCTGGGACCACCCGGGCCGCCGCACGGGCGTGGACTACACGGCGGAGCAGGTCGTCTCGACCCTCACCGAGCTCGGCGCGCAGGTCGAGGCCACCGACGACGGCTGGCGCGTCGTGCCCCCGTCGTGGCGCACCGACCTGGTCGAGAAGGAGGACCTGGTCGAGGAGATCGCCCGCCTCGTGGGCTACGACACGATCCCCTCGCGGCTGCCGGTCGCGCCTCCCGGGCGCGGTCTGACCGCCGAGCAGCAGGCCCGCAAGCGGGTCGCCGACTCGCTCGCGGCCGCCGGGCTGACCGAGGTGCTCGCCTACCCCTTCGTCTCGCAGGCGGACAACGAGCTGTGGGGCGCCCCGGAGCCCGGGGTCCCCGTGCCGTCGGTGAAGCTGGCCAACCCGATCAGCGAGGCCCAGGGGATGCTGCGCGTGTCCCTGCTCCCGGGTCTGCTGGAGGTGCTGCGGCGCAACACCTCCCGCGGCTTCCGGGACCTGGCGCTCTACGAGGTCGGGCGGGTCTTCCGCCCCGGCGAGCAGCTCGGCAGCGCGAGCATCCCCCCGCTGGGGGCGCACCCGGGCCGGGCGGTGCTCGAGGAGATCGAGGCCGGCATTCCCGTCCAGCCGCGCCACCTCGCCGCGGTCCTGGCCGGGAGGGACACGGCCGAGGGCCCGTGGACCGCACCCCGGGCGTACGACTGGCAGGACGCCCTCGACGCGGCCCGGCTGGCCGCCGAGGTCCTGGGGGTCGAGCTCACCGTCCGCCAGGGCACCCACCAGGCGTTCCACCCGGGCCGCACCGCGGTGCTGGCCACCGCCGACGGCACCCCGCTGGGCTACGCCGGCGAGCTGCACCCGCAGCTGGTGGCCGCGCAGGACCTGCCCGAGCGGACGGTGGCGATGGAGCTGAACCTCAGCTCGCTCACCGACGCCGAGGTCGAGGTCGTGCAGGCACGCCCGATCTCCGGCTACCCGGCCGCCACGCAGGACGTCGCGCTCGTGGTGGACGCCGCCGTGCCGGCCGCCGAGCTGCGGGCCGCGCTGGAGGAGGGCGCCGGGGAGCTGCTCGAGGACCTCCGCGTCTTCGACGTCTACCAGGGGCCCGGCGTCGAGGAGGGCCGCAAGTCCGTCGCCTTCGCGCTGCGCTTCCGGGCCCCGGACCGCACCCTGACCGCGGACGAGGCCTCCGCCGCCCGCGAGGCGGCCGTCGCCGTGGCCGCCGAGCGCCACGGCGCCGTGCTCCGCGGCTGAACGACCCCGCCCCGACGGCCCGCCCCTCCCGGGGGCGGGCCGTCGGTCGTCCCCGCACCGCCCTCCGCCCCTGGTAACACTCGCGAACGCCGGGGCGCGCACCGGCATCTTCGGTACTGTGGCACCGGGTCCCCGGCCGCGGCCCGGCGTTCGCGACCGACCCCCCTTCCCCGACCCCGTTCCAGGAGCGCAGCATGACCGAGGAGACCACCGACCGCCAGGACACCTTCTTCGCCTTCGACGACGAGCAGGACGAGCCGGACGAGCGCGACAGCGGGCGCGCCCGGCGCTCGATCGCCTGGAAGCCGACGGCCGTGGGGCTGCTGGGGCTGCTTCTGGGACTGGTCCTGGCGGTGAGCGCGGCCCTCGCCTGGGACGACTCCCGGAGGCTGGCCGGCTACGCGGACCGGTCGTGGGTGATCTCCGGGCAGTACCAGGACCTCACCAACGACCTGCAGACCAAGACCTACAACCCCATCTACCGCGGGGTGCTGCCCGCGGACGAGGCGGTCACCGAGCAGCCCTTCGACTCGGGCCTCGCCGACCCGCGGGTCCCGGAGGCGGGGGAGGAGATCGTCTTCCGCGGCACGCAGACGGGCTCCGGCGAGGGCGACTTCCACCAGGAGTCCGACGCCCTGCTCGCCGTCGAGGAGGGCACCCTCCAGGTGGTCGAGACCGCCGCGGCGGGGGAGTTCGGGGACGGGGTCACCGCGGGCACCATCACGTGGCAGCGCGTCCAGGCGGGCCTGCTGCTGCTCGCCGGCCTCGGCGCGGCCGGGGGCGGGGTCTGGTTCGCCCGCCGGCTCTACCGCCGGGAGAGCTGACACCGCCGCCCGCGCGGCGGAACGGGCCCTGCCGGACGCACAGCGTCCGGCAGGGCCCGTTCTCGTCGGTGCCCGGGGCTCCGGCGCCGATCAGGGCAGGGCGGGCAGCTCCCGCCGGAGCAGCCACGCGTCGAGCAGGCCGTCGACCTCCGCCCACCGGTGCTGGGGCACGAAGCCGCGCAGGTGCTCCCGGAAGCCCTCCGTGCTCACCCACCCGTCCCGGTTGGCGGTGGCCCAGCCGCGCAATAGGGCGCGGAAGGCGTCCTCGCCCACGGTCTCCCGGATCGCGTGGACGGTGAGGGCGCCCCGGACGTACACCACGTCGTCGAAGAGCCGCACCTGCCCGGGGTCCCCGATCACCAGGTCCTGGCGCATCCTGGACAGGGTCCGATGGGCCTTCTCCGCGTGCCAGCGGGCCGGCCTGTCGCCGGAGGCCTCGGACCAGATCCACTCGGAGTAGGACGCGAACCCCTCGTTGAGCCAGATGTCCTGCCACGAGGAGAGGACCAGGCTGTTGCCGAACCACTGGTGGGCCAGCTCGTGCGCCACGAGCCGCTGCTCCTCCCAGTCGGTGCCCAGCTGGTTCTTGCCGAACACGGAGCACGCGTAGCACTCGAACGGGTCCTCCAGCGACTCGTCCACGACCACCACGGTGTAGCTCGGGAACGGGTACGGGCCGAACCAGTCGCTGAACACCTCGATCATCCGGCCCTGCTCCGCGAACGTCTTCTCCGCCTTCTTGCGCCGCTTCTTCGAGCACACCAGGTACTGGGGGACGCGGGAGCCCGTGAGCTCCCGCCGCTCGTACGGGCCGATCTGCACGGTCGCCAGGTAGGGCGGCAGCGGCACCCGGGACGTGTACACCCAGTGGCGCTCGCCGTCGCGCTCCACCACGGACTCCAGCTCGCCGTGGACCACCACCTCGTAGTCGGCGTCCGCGTGCACGGCGACCCGGTAGGTCGCCCTGTGGGAGGGGTGGTCGACGCACGGGAACCAGGTGGACGACCCGGTGGGCTGGCCGGCGACGAGCACGCCGTCGTCTAGCTCAGCCCACCCGATCTCGCCCCAGGGCCCGTCCAGGGACTCGGGGTACCCCTCGTAGGCCACGGTGAGCGTGAACGCCTCCCCGGCGGGGACGACGCGGGGCAGGGTCAGCACGAGGCGGCTCCCGCGGTGGTCCGCGTGGACCTTGCGGCCGCCGAGCAGACCGCTGAGCCCGCCGGTGCCGAACCGGACGTCGGTGACGGCCAGCTCGGTGAGGTCCAGCTCGATCCGGTCCGTGTCGTGCAGCGCGCGACAGGCCAGGGTGGCGCGCGCCTCGAGGCCGTTGTCGTCGACGTCGTAGTCGAGGTCCAGGTCGTAGTGCTCCACGGTGGCCGCGCAGCACCCGACGGACGGGGTGTACGGGTCCCGCGCGCCGTCCGCGCCGAGGAAGCGGTGCATCGGTGCCGGGCTCACGGGACCAGCAGCAGCTTGCCCTGGGCGGCGCGGGACTGGAGCAGCTCGTGCGCCTGCCGTGCCTGGGCGAGCGGGAACGTCTCGGCGACGCGGACGGTCAGCGATCCGTCGAGCACCGCGTCGAACAGCTCGCCCGCGCGCCAGTTCCGCTCCTTCTCGTCGAGCAGGTAGTCGTTGAGGGTGGGCCGGGTGAGGTACAGGGACCCGTGCTGGGCGAGCCGCTGCGGGTCGAGCGGGGGGACCTGGCCGGAGGAGCCGCCGAAGAGCACGAGCATCCCGCGCTTGCGCAGCGCCCGGAGCGACTCGTCGAAGGTGTTCCTGCCGACCGAGTCGTAGACGACGTCGGCGCCGCGGCCGCCGGTGAGCTCCCGGACGTGCTCGGCGAAGCCCTCGTAGCCCACCAGGGCGAAGTCGGCGCCCAGCGAGCGCGCGGTCTCCGCCTTGGCCTGGGAGCCCACCAGGGCGATCACGGTGGCCCCGAGCGACTTCAGCAGCTGCACGGCGAGGCCTCCGACCCCACCCGCGCCCGCGGTGACGACGGCGACGTCGCCCTCCTGGACGGGGTACGTCGAGCGGACCAGGTAGTGCGCGGTGAGGCCCTGCAGGGGCACGGCCGCGGCGACCTCGTCGGGAACGCCGGTGGGCACGCGCAGGGCCTTGTCGGCGTCCACGAGGAACGCGTCGGCGTAGGTGCGGGAGGCCTGGGACGTGGTGATCCGGTCGCCCAGGGCGAAGTGCTGCACCTCGGAGCCCACGCCCGTCACCACGCCCATGCCCTCGGAGCCCGGCGTGAAGGGGTGCTCGACGGGGTAGACGCCCTCGCGCTGGTAGACCTCGATGAAGTTCACCCCCGCCGCCCGGGTCTCGACGAGCAGCTGGTGCGGGCCGGGCTCGAGGTCCGGGCGCTCGCCGAGGGTCAGGACCTCGGGGCCTCCGGCTCGCTCGACCATGACGCAACGGACCATGACGGGTACCTCCTGGACAACGCGGACGGGAACTCTGCCATGGTAGGCGGCCGGCCCCGCCGCGCCCTCCCTGCGGGGGGCGCCGAGGGGTAGCGTGTGCACAAGAGGGGGCAGGAAGATGCCCCGTAATCATCGAGATTTGCACATGGGAAGCGTAGATTCGGGTGCAGAGCCGTTCCGGGGGGACGTGTGAGCGGCCGTGGCCGATCCGAACGGGGGATCCTGACGTGCTCCGACGCCCGCGCACCCGCGCTCCCGCTCGGTCGGTCCCCTCCCGTAGCGTGCATAAATATTGAAGACCATGCATAACTTTGAGCTAGAGTGGGCCTTATGACGTTCAGCGCAGCAGTTTCGGGGGCATCCGGCTACGCCGGTGGCGAGGTCCTGAGGATCCTCGCCGGTCACCCGCAGATCGAGATCGGGGCCGTGGGGGCCCATTCCAACGCGGGCCAGCGGCTGGGGGAGCTGCAGCCGCACCTGCACTCCCTCGCCGACCGGGTGCTCGTCGACACCACGGTCGAGAACCTCACCGGCCACGACGTCGTCTTCCTCGCCCTGCCGCACGGCGCCTCGGCCGCGATCGCCGCGCAGCTGCCGCCGGAGACCGTGGTGATCGACGCCGGCGCCGACCACCGGCTCGACTCCGCCGAGGAGTGGGACCAGTTCTACGGCTCCCCGCACGCCGGGACGTGGCCGTACGGGCTGCCCGAGCTCGTCGTGGACGCCGAGGGCACCCGCCAGCGCGAGCAGCTCCGCGGCGCCACGCGCATCGCGGTGCCGGGGTGCTACCCGACCAGCGCCCTGCTCGCCCTCGGCCCCGGCTTCGCCGCCGGTCTCCTGGAGCCCGAGGACGTCGTGATCGTCGCGGCCTCGGGCACGTCCGGGGCCGGCAAGGCCGTCAAGGCGCACCTGCTGGGCTCGGAGGTCATGGGCTCGATGAGCCCGTACGGCGTGGGCGGTGCCCACCGGCACACCCCCGAGATCGAGCAGGGCCTCTCGAAGGCCGCGGGGCGCCCCGTGCGGATCTCCTTCACCCCGACGCTGGCCCCCATGCCCCGGGGCATACTCACGACCGCCACCGCGCGGGTCGCCGAGGGCGTGACCACCGCGCAGCTGCGGGAGGCCTGGGAGGCCGCCTACGCGGCCGAGCCGTTCGTCACCGTCCTGCCCGAGGGCCGGTGGCCCTCGACGAAGTCGGTGGCCGGCTCCAACCACGCCCAGCTCCAGCTCGCCCACGACGCCCGGGCGGGGCGCGTCATCGTCACCTGCGTGATCGACAACCTCGTCAAGGGCACCGCGGGCGGGGCCGTCCAGTCCATGAACCTCGCCCTCGGCCTGCCGGAGGACACCGGCCTGAATCTCCAAGGAGTCGCACCGTGAGAACGTACCCCTCCCAGCAGCCGGCCGGCACCCTGCGGGTCGACACCGCCCGCGGCGTGGCCGCCGCCCAGGGCTTCCGCGCGGCCGGCACCGAGGCCGGCTTCAAGGACTCCGGCGGACCGGACCTCGCCCTCGTGGTCAACGACGGGCCCCAGCACCACGTGGGTGCCGTGTACACGACCAACCGGATCACCGCCGCGCCCATCCAGTGGTCCAAGGCCGCGACCGCGGACGGCAGCGCCGCCGCCGTGGTCCTCAACTCCGGCGGGGCGAACGCCTGCACCGGGCCGCAGGGGTTCCAGGCCTCCCACCGGACCGCGGAGCTCGTCGGCGAGGCGCTCGGGATCGGGGCGGGCGACGTGGTGGTCTGCTCCACCGGCCTGATCGGCGTCCAGCTGCCCATGGACGTCATGGAGCGGGGTCTCCCCGGGGTCGTGGCGGCCCTCGGGGACGACGACGCCGCCGGGGCCGCCGCGGCCCGGGCCATCATGACCACCGACTCCGTCTCCAAGCAGGCCGCCTACGTCCGGGACGGCTGGACGGTCGGCGGCATGGCCAAGGGCGCGGGCATGCTCGCCCCCGGCCTGGCCACGATGCTCGTGGTGCTCACGACCGACGCCGAGCTCTCCTCCGACGCCCTGCAGTGGGCGCTCGAGGACGCGGTCAAGGTCACGTTCAACCGCACCGACTCCGACGGCTGCATGTCGACCAACGACACCGTGGTCCTGCTCGGCTCGGGCGCCTCCGGGATCACCCCCGACGAGTTCGAGTTCAGCCAGGCCGTGACCGCCGTGTGCCACTCGCTGGCCCAGCAGCTCATCACGGACGCCGAGGGCGCGTCCCACGACATCGAGATCACCACGGTCAACGCCGTGACCGAGAAGCAGGCCGAGGACGTGAGCCGCTCCGTGGCCCGCTCCAACCTCTTCAAGGCCGCGATCTTCGGCAACGACCCGAACTGGGGCCGGGTCCTGTCCGCGGTCGGCACCACCGACGCCGCGTTCGACCCCGACCAGCTCGACGTCACCATCAACGGGGTCGTGGTCTGCCGCAACGGCATGATCGGGGATCCGCGCGAGGGCGTGGACCTGGCCGTCGACCGCAGGGTCACCGTCCTGGTCGACCTCAAGGCCGGGGACGCCGACGCCACCGTCTGGACCAACGACCTCACCCACGACTACGTCGAGGAGAACAGCGCCTACTCCAGCTGACCAGCCCGCCCACCAGCACAGCACCGACCCACGGCGCAGGAGAACCATGACCGACCCCAGTGACCCGACCCGCTACGAGACCGCCCAGCTGAAGGCGGGCACCCTGATGGAGGCCCTGCCATGGATCCAGCGCTACTCCGGGTCCGTGATGGTCTTCAAGTACGGCGGCAACGCCATGGTGTCCGAGCCGCTGCGGCAGGCCTTCGCGGAGGACATGGTGTTCCTGCGCCACGTCGGGATCAAACCGGTCGTGGTGCACGGCGGCGGGCCCCAGATCAACCGCATGCTGGAGCGGCTGGGGATCGAGTCGGAGTTCCGCGGCGGGCTGCGGGTCACGTCCAAGGAGGCCGTGGACGCCATCCGGATGGTGCTCACCGGGCAGGTCCAGCGCGAGCTCGTCTCCCTGCTCAACGCCACCGGCCCGTACGCCGTCGGGCTCTCGGGGGAGGACGCCGAGCTGTTCCGCGCGGTCCGCCGGGGCACCGTCGTGGACGGCGAGGAGGTGGACCTCGGTCACGTGGGCGAGGTCGTCGGCGTCAACCCCGAGCCCGTCACCCAGCTCCTCGAGGCCGGGCGGATCCCCGTCATCTCCTCCGTGGCGCCGGAGGTCGACGCGCACGGCCGCCCCACGGGGGAGATCCTCAACGTCAACGCGGACACCGCGGCCGCCGCGGTGGCCGTGGCCCTGCGCGCCGAGAAGTTCGTGGCCCTCACCGACGTCGAGGGCCTCTACGCGGACTGGCCCGACAAGGACTCGCTCATCGCGTCCCTCTCCGCCTCGGAGCTGCGCGCGATGCTCCCGGGCCTGCAGGCCGGCATGATCCCCAAGATGGAGGCGGCCCTGCGGGCCGTGGAGGGCGGGGCGCGCCGGGCGTCCATCGTCGACGGGCGCAGCCCGCACTCGTGCCTGCTCGAGATCTTCACCGACACCGGCATCGGCACCCAGCTCGTCCCCGACCACGGAGCATCGACATGACCGCCCAGCACACCGCCGCCCAGCACACCGCTTCCCGCTACTCCGCCCAGACCGCCCTGCTCGGCGAGTACGCCGACTCGCTGCTCGGCGTCTTCGGCAGCCCGTCGCTCGTGCTCACCCACGGCAAGGGCGCCGTGGTCACCGACGCCGACGGCCGGGACTACCTCGACCTGCTCGCGGGCATCGCCGTCAACGCCCTCGGCCACGCCCACCCGCGCTGGGTGGAGATCGTCTCCCGCCAGCTCGCTACCCTCGGCCACGTCTCCAACTTCTTCACCTCCCCCCAGCAGATCGCCCTCGCCGGGAAGCTGCTGTCCCTGGCCGGCGCGCCCGCGGGCTCCCACGTCTTCTTCGCGAACTCCGGGACCGAGGCCAACGAGGCCGCGTTCAAGCTCGCCCGCCGCCACGGCCACGAGCACCCCGGCCCGGACGGCCGGCCCCGCGGCACCGTCCTCGCCCTCGAGTCCGCCTTCCACGGCCGCACCATGGGCGCGCTCGCCCTGACCGCCAAGGAGGCCTACCGGGCGCCCTTCGAGCCCCTCCCGGGCGGGGTGCGGCACATCCCCGCGACGGTCGAGGCCCTCGAGGAGCACCTCGACGGGACCGTGGCCGCGCTGATCGTGGAGCCCGTCCAGGGCGAGGCCGGCGTGCGCGAGCTGCCGGAGGGCTACCTCCGGCGCGCCCGGGAGCTGACCCGCCGGCACGGCGCGCTGCTCGTCGTGGACGAGGTGCAGACCGGGATGGGCCGCACCGGCCGCTGGTTCGCCTCCTCCGCCGAGCTCACCGGCGACGACCTGCCGGACGCGATCACCCTGGCCAAGGGGCTCGGCGGCGGCTTCCCCATCGGTGCGATGCTGACCGTCGGCGCCGAGGTCTCCGCGCTGCTCGGCGCCGGCCAGCACGGCACCACGTTCGGCGGCAACCCGCCGGCCACCGCCGCGGGCCTCGCGACCGTCACCGTGATCGAGGAGGACGGCCTGCTGGAGCACGCCCGCACCGTGGGCGCCGTGCTCGGCGAGGGTCTGCGCGCGGTCCCCGGGATCGGCGACGTGCGCCAGCGCGGACTGCTCATCGGCGCCGACCTCGAGGTCCCCGAGGGGGCCACCGCGCCGTTCGGCCCCGCCGTGGTCGAGGCGGCCCGGGACGCCGGGTTCATCGTCAACGCGACCGGCCCCGGGACCCTGCGCCTGGCCCCGCCCCTGATCCTGACCGCCGAGCAGGCGCGCACCTTCCTCGACGCGCTCCCCGAGATCCTGCGCGCCGCCACCGCCGCCGTCACGGCCCCCGCCGCGACCGCGGCCGACACCCCGCCGAAAGAAGCATGAACCCGTCCATGACCCCCCGCCACTTCCTCGTCGACACCGACCTCTCGCAGCAGGAGCAGGCCGAGGTGCTCGAGCTCGCCGCCCGCCTCAAGGCCGACCGCTGGGCCCACCGGCCCTACGCGGGGCCGCAGACCGTGGCGGTGATCTTCGACAAGACGTCGACCCGCACCCGGGTCTCCTTCTCCGCCGGGATCGCCGACCTCGGCGGCAATCCACTGATGATCAACCCGGGGGAGTCGCAGCTGGGCAAGGAGAGCGTGGCGGACACCGCGCGCGTCTTCTCCCGCATGGTCTCGACCATCGTGTGGCGCACCTACGCCCAGTCCGGCCTGGAGGAGATGGCCGCGGCCTCGACCGTGCCCGTCGTCAACGGGCTCTCCGACGACTACCACCCGTGCCAGATCCTCGCGGACCTGCTCACGGTCCGGGAGCACCGGGGGAGCCTCGCCGGGCTCACCTTCGCCTATCTCGGGGACGCCGCCAACAACATGGCCCACTCCTACCTGCTGGGCGGGGCCACCGCCGGCATGCACGTGCGCGTCGCCGGCCCGGAGAGCCACCTCCCGGACCCGGCGGTGGTGCGGGCCGCCGAGGAGCGCGCCGAGCAGACCGGCGGGTCTGTGCGCGTGACCACCGACCCGGCCGAGGCGCTCGCCGGCGCGGACGTGGTCTGCACCGACACCTGGGTGTCCATGGGGCGGGAGGCGGAGACCGAGGCCCGGGCCCAGGTCTTCCGGGAGTACTCCGTGGACGCGGCGGCGATGGCCCGGGCCGCGCCCGGGGCGCTGTTCCTGCACTGCCTGCCCGCGTTCCGGGGCTCGGAGGTCGCGGCCGAGGTCATCGACGGCCCGCAGTCCGTCGTGTGGGACGAGGCGGAGAACCGGCTGCACGCCCAGAAGGCACTCCTCGTGTGGCTCATGGCCCGCTCCGGACGGTACGACCTGGACGCCGCCGACGCCCCCGCCGTCCCGGCATGAGCATCCCCGCCACCAAGACCGCGCGGCAGGCCCGGATCGTGGCCCTCGTGACCGGCGGGTCGATCCACTCCCAGGCCGAGCTGGCCAACCGGCTGGCCGAGGACGGCGTGCAGGTCACCCAGGCCACGCTCTCCCGCGACCTCGTGGAGCTCGGAGCGGTCCGGGTGCGCGACGGCTCCGGCGCCCTCGTCTACGCCGTTCCGCAGGCCGGGGCCGACCGCTCACCCGCCTCGGGGATCACCCAAGAGGTGCTCGACGCGCGCCTGGCCAGCCTGTGCCGCGAGCTGCTGGTGACCGCCGAGGCGAGCGCGAACCTCGTGGTGCTGCGCACCCCGCCGGGGGCCGCCCAGTACTTCGCGTCGGCCATCGACACGTCGGTGCTCCCCGCCGTCCTCGGCACCATCGCCGGCGACGACACGATCATGGTCGTGTGCCGGGAGGTCGACGGCGGCCACGCCGTGGCCCGCCGCCTCCTGGAGCTCGCCGAGTGAGGACCGGGCCCGGGCCCGCGGCCTGACCCCGGGCCGGGCACGGCCGGCCGCCGGGAGGCGGTGTGGTGCAATGTTCCCCACACGGTCCGCCCCGGTAGGAGCACCTTCATGCCGAACCTGGCGTCCCTGCTCGTCGACACGGCCGCCCGGCACCCCCGGCGCCCCACCGTGGTGCTCGACGACACCGTCCTCGGCTACGCCGAGCTCGACAACCTCTCGGCGCGGGCCGGAACCCTGCTGCGGAGCGCCGGCGTCCGTCCCGGCGACCGGGTCGCGCTCATCGCGCCGAACGTCCCGCACATGCCGATCGCCTACTACGGCATCCTGCGGGCCGGGTCCGTCGTGGTCCCGCTCAACCCGCTGCTGACGCCCCGCGAGCTCGCGCACCACTTCCAGGACGCCGAGGTCTCCGCGGTGGTGGTGTGGGAGACCATGGCCGGGGCCTGCCGCGAGGCGCTCGAGCGGCTGGGCCTCGAGGTGCCCGTGGTCGAGCTGTCGGCCGCCGGCACCCTCCAGCAGCTCGCGGGCGTGGAGCCGCTGCCCGGGCTCGAGCAGCGCGCGGCGCAGGACATGGCGGTGCGGCTCTACACGTCCGGCACCACGGGACGGCCCAAGGGGGTGATGCTCACCCACGACAACCTCCTCGGCAACGCCGAGATGGTCGTGGACCTCTTCCGGATCGTCCCCGAGGACGTGTTCTTCGGCGGCCTGCCCTTCTTCCACGTCTTCGGCCAGACCGTGGCGCTCAACGCGGTGGTCGCCGCCGGCGCCGCCGTGACCCTGCTCCCGCGCTTCGAGGACGTGTTCGCGGTCCGCCTCTACGAGGGCTACGGGCTGTCGGAGACGTCCCCGGTGGTCAGCTGCAACCAGCTCGACGGACCCGTCCGGCCGGGCTCCCTCGGCACGGCCGTCCCCGGTGCCCGGCTGCGCGTCCTCGACGACACGGAGGCGGAGGTCCCCACGGGGGAGGTGGGGGAGCTGGCCGTGGCGGGTCGCTACGTGATGGCCGGCTACTGGCGCCACCCGGAGGCCACGGCCGAGGTGGTCCGGGACGGCTGGTTCCGCACCGGGGACCTCGCCCGCATCGGCGACGTCGGCTGCGTCGTCATCGTGGACCGCAAGAAGGACATGATCCTGCGCGGCGGCTGCAACGTGTACCCCCGGGAGGTCGAGGAGGCGCTGTACGAGCACCCCGCGGTCGCCGAGGTCGCCGTGGTCGGGATCCCGGACGACGTGCAGGGCCAGGAGGTCGCGGCGTTCGTGGTGCTGACGGCCGAGGCCACCCCGGACGGAGAGCGCCTGGTGCCCGAGCTCCGGTCCTGGGTGCGCGAGCACGTGTCCTCCTACAAGCGTCCGCGGCTCTACCGGGTGGTGGACGCGCTGCCCCAGGGGCCCACCGGCAAGGTCCTCAAGCGCGAGGTGGAGCACCTCGCCTGAGCGGCGGGCAGGCCGGGGTCGCGCCCCGCGGACTCAGCGGGCCGCGTACTCCTCGAGGACGGGGACGAGGTCCGTGCGCTCGAAGACCCGGGCGAAGTCGAGGGCGGAGTGGGCGCCGGCCGTCTGCGAGGCCCCGGCCTCGAGCAGCGTCCGGACGATCGTCTCGTTGCCCCGGAAGACCGCGCTCATCAGGGCCGTCTGCCCGTTGTCGTTGACCCGGTCCGGGTCCGCCCCGGCCTCGAGCAGCGCCGCGACGGTCTTCTCGCGCTGGTGGTAGGCCGCGAGGACCAGCAGGGTGTCGCCCTTGCTGTTGGTGAGGTTCGCCGGGACGCCCGCGCGCACGGCCGGTAGGAGGTGCTCCGTGTCCCCCGTCCGTGCCATCTCGAACAGGGAGAGCACGTAGGCCATCTCCTCCTCGGTCAGCTGGGGGGTCGCCCGGTCCTGGGGCTCGGCGGGCTGCTGGGGGTTCTCGGTCACGGGTGGTCCTTCGCGCTCGGTCGGATGGTGCTCCTGCCGGCCAGTTTATCGGGGGGCGGGAGCCGCGACACGCGCCGCTCCGGAAGTACCCGGGTCTTGACGTTGCAGTAACCGACTGGCACGCTCGTGTGACACAGCTCACCCCTGCCCGTTCCTCGCGCCGGTGCCCGTGCACCGGGGATCCGGAGTGCCCCCATGACCAATCTCGCCACCCTGCTCACCGACACGGCCGCGGCCTCGCCGGAGTCCCGGGCCGTGGTCCTCGACGACAAGGTCCTGACCTACGGCGCCCTCGACGACCTGTCCGCGCGGGTCGCGTCGATGCTCGCCGCCACCGGCGTCGGACCGGGGGACCGGGTGGCCATGATCCTGCCGAACGTCACCCACATGCCGATCGCCTACTACGGGATCCTGCGCACGGGCGGCGTGGTCGTGCCCCTCAACCCCCTCCTCAGCCCCCGCGAGCTGGCGTACCACTTCGAGAACGCCGAGGTGTCACTGGTGCTCGTCTGGGAGGCCATGGCCGAGGCCACCCGCGCCGCGGTCACGGAACTGGACCGGGACGTCCGGGTGGTCGAGGTCTCGGCCGCCGGGACGCTGCAGGCCCTCGGGGAGGTCCCGCCGCGGCCCGACGTCGCGGACCGCGACGACGACGAGCCCGCCGTGCTGCTCTACACCTCCGGGACCACGGGCCGGCCCAAGGGTGCCGTCCTGACGCACCACAACCTGCGGACCAACGCGGAGCTGACCGCGAGCCTCTTCGACCTGGCACCCGGGGACGTCATGTTCGGGGCCCTGCCGTTCTTCCACGTGTTCGGCCAGACCGTCGCGCTCAACGGCGTCGTCCAGGCGGGGGCGACCGTCACGCTGCTGCCGCGCTTCGACCCCGCCAAGGCCCTGGAGATCCTGGTGCGGGACGAGGTCACGGTGTTCGCCGGGGTGCCGAGCATGTACGTCGCGCTGCTCGCCGCGGCGGACGGGGGCCCGGTCGAGCTGCCGCACCTGCGGGCCGGGGTCTCGGGCGGGTCCCCGCTGCCGGTCGAGGTCCTGGAGCGCTTCGAGAAGGTGTTCGGCGCGCCGATCTACGAGGGCTACGGCCTGTCCGAGACCTCCCCGGTGGTGTGCTTCAACCAGAAGGACCGGGGGCGCCGGCCGGGGTCGATCGGCACCGTGGTGCGGGGCGCGCAGCTGAAGGTCGTGGACGACCTCGGCGAGGAGGTCCCCGTCGGGGAGGTCGGCGAGCTCGTCGTGGCCGGGGAGTACGTGATGGCCGGCTACTGGCGCAACCCCGAGGCCACCGAGGCCGCGATCCGCGACGGCTGGTTCTCCACGGGGGATCTCGCCCGGGTGGACGAGGACGGCTTCTACTACATCGTGGACCGCAAGAAGGACATGGTCCTGCGCGGCGGCTACAACGTCTACCCCCGCGAGGTCGAGGAAGTGATCTACCAGTTCCCCGGCATCGCCGAGGCCGCGGTGGTCGGAGTGCCGGACGAGGCGATGGGCGAGGAGGTCGCCGCCGTCGTCGCCTTCCGCGACGTGCCCGAGGCGGAGCAGGACGCGAAGGTCGAGGAGCTGGACGCCTTCGTCCGCGAGCGCGTGGCCAGGTACAAGCACCCGCGCTACTACAAGGTGGTCGACGAGCTGCCGAAGGGCCCGACCGGCAAGATCCTCAAGCGCTCGCTCGACCTCGAGGGCGCCGGGCGCCGCGGCTGAGCCCGGACGCCCAGCACGCGCGAAGGGCCGGCCGCGGATCGCGGCCGGCCCTTCGCCGTCGTGCCGGCCAGTGAGGTGCCGGGCCCGCACGGGCTCCCGGGGGCCCGTGCGGGCCCCCGGGAGCTGCTGTCAGTTGGACATCATCGCGGGGCTCGCCTGCTGGGGCTCGCGCTCCACGGCCACGTGCTCGTTGGGCACGCAGTGGGTCATGGTGAGACCCTCCACGTCCCGCGGGCCGTTGTTGCCGAGGTTGGCCACGCGCTGCAGCTCCTCCTCGGACAGGCGCTGGGTGGGCAGCGGTCCCAGGTCGCGCACGTCCTCGAGGGAGACGCCGATGCCGTCGCCCACGCGGCGGCCCATCTCGTCGTCGACCATGAAGAAGTGCCAGACCATGCGCTCCTGGATCGGGCGGTCACACTGGGACAGGGCGCCGACCAGGTTGGCGATCAGCTCCTCCTTCTCCCAGTCCTCCTGGAGCTGGAAGCGCTCGCCGGCCTGCTTGTAGTCGTTGGTCCGCTCGATCCGCGCCTGGGTGAGGCGGCCGTTGATCTCGGGGCCGACCGACGAGTGGAAGCCCTCGTCCTTCGGGGTCTCCTGCACGCCGCCGGTGATGGACGGCTCGTAGTTCACGTGCGGGTTCTGGCCCGGGGCGTGGTCCACGTGGTACGCCATTTGGCCGTCGCGCTGGTTGGTGGCGACCTTGGCCTTCGGCGCGTTGACCGGCAGCTGCAGGTAGTTCGGGCCCACGCGGTAGCGCTGGGTGTCCGAGTAGGAAAAGGTGCGGCCCACGAGCATCTTGTCGTCGGAGAACTCCAGGCCGTCCACCAGCACGCCGGTGCCGAAGGCGATCTGCTCGTTCTCCGCGAAGAAGTTCTCCGGGTTGCGGTTCAGCACCATGCGCCCGACCGGCTTCGGCGGGAACAGCTCCTCCGGCCACACCTTGGTGTCGTCCAGCGGGTCGAAGTCCAGCTCGGGGTGGTCGTGGTCCTCCATGACCTGGACCTGCAGCTCCCACTCGGGGTAGTCGCCGGCCTCGATCGCGTCGTAGAGGTCCTTGGTGTGCGAGCCCAGGGTCTGGGCCTGGATGTTCGCCGCGTCCTCGGAGGTCAGTGACTTCACGCCCTGCTTCGGGATCCAGTGGTACTTCACGAGCACGGACTCACCGGCCGTGTTGACCCACTTGTAGGTGTTCACGCCGAAGCCCTGCTGGTGGCGGTAGTCCGCCGGGATCCCGCGCGGGGAGAACAGGATCGTGATCATGTGCATCGCCTCGGGCGACTGGCTCCAGAAGTCGAAGGCGCGGTTGGCGACCCCTGCCTCGAAGTTCACGGGGTCCGGCTTCTGGGAGTGGATGAAGTCCGGGAACTTGATGGCGTCACGGATGAAGAAGACGCCGAGGTTGTTGCCGACGAGGTCCCAGTTGCCGTCCTCGGTGTAGAACTTCACGGCGAAGCCGCGCGGGTCGCGGGCGACCTCGGAGGAGTCGCGGCCGCCGGCCACGGTGGAGAAGCGCAGGGCGACGTCGGTGCGCTTGCCGGCCTCCTGGAAGAGCTTGGCGCGGGTGTACTTGGCGATGGGCTCGTCGCCGTACGCGCCGTAGGCCTCGAAGTAGCCGAACGCGGTGGTGCCGCGGGCGTGGACCACGCGCTCGGGGATGCGCTCGCGGTCGAAGTGGCTCATCTTCTCGAGGAACGCGTAGTTCTCGAGGGTCGCGGGGCCGCGCGAGCCGATGGTGCGGGTGTTCTGGTTGTCGTAGACCGGGTGGCCCTGGCGCGTGGTGAGGGTCTGTTCGGGAACGTTCGTCATGGGGTTCCTCTCGGGATAGGGACCGGGTGTGCAGGACGGCCGGGACGCGTGGCCCCCGCCGTTCCGGGTGTGGTCGTTCGGTACGGATCACACCCGGCCCCAGTATGTCGGAAGGGGCGTGCTATTGCTAGCTATTCATAATTGAGGAGTGGCGCACCGTGCCGGCGCAGGTCGGGGGCGGGTCGGGGTGCTGCTGCGGAGGCGCGCTCCCGGTCGACCGCCGTGCGCGGCGGCGTCGGAGCCGTCCTCGGGGTGGTCCGCGCGGTATGCATAAATACAAGTAAGCGTGTATAGTCATGCACAGAAGGCGGGGCCACGTCGTGGCGCCCGGACCACCGACGAAGGAGAACACCGTGACCGAGCGTGTTGTGCTGGCCTACTCCGGAGGACTCGACACCTCCGTGGCCATCGGCTGGATCGGCGAGGCGACGGGGGCCGAGGTCATCGCCGTGGCCGTCGACGTCGGGCAGGGCGGGGAGGACCTGGAGACCATCCGGCAGCGCGCCCTGGACTGCGGCGCCGTCGAGGCCTACGTGGCCGACGCCCGCGACGAGTTCGCCGCGGAGTACTGCATGCCGGCACTGCAGGCGAACGCGCTGTACATGGACGCCTATCCCGTGGTCTCCGCGCTGTCCCGCCCGGTGATCGTCAAGCACCTCGTGGCCGCCGCCAAGCGGTTCGGCGCCTCCACCGTGGCCCACGGCTGCACGGGCAAGGGCAACGACCAGGTCCGCTTCGAGGTGGGCATCCAGACGCTGGGCCCCGAGCTCAAGTGCATCGCCCCGGTCCGCGACCTCGCCCTGACCCGCGACAAGGCCATCAACTACGCCGAGAAGCACCACCTGCCGATCGCCACGACCAAGAAGAACCCCTTCTCGATCGACCAGAACGTGTGGGGCCGTGCCGTGGAGACCGGGTTCCTCGAGGACATCTGGAACGCCCCCACCAAGGACGTCTACGACTACACGGACGACCCCACGTTCCCGCCGCCGGCCGACGAGGTCGTGATCAGCTTCAAGGGCGGCATCCCCGTGGCCCTCGACGGCCAGCCCGTCACGCCGCTGCAGGCGATCCAGGAGATGAACCGGCGCGCCGGGGCCCAGGGCGTGGGCCGGATCGACATCGTCGAGGACCGGCTCGTGGGCATCAAGTCCCGCGAGGTCTACGAGGCCCCCGGCGCCATGGCCCTCATCGCCGCGCACCGGGAGCTGGAGAACGTGACGGTCGAGCGCGAGCAGGCCCGCTTCAAGCGGATGGCCACCCAGCGGTGGACCGAGCTCGTCTACGACGGCCAGTGGTTCTCCCCGCTCAAGCAGTCCCTCGACGCGTTCATCCAGGACACCCAGAAGTACGTGGACGGCGACATCCGGATGACCCTGCACGCCGGACAGGCCACGGTCACCGGCCGCCGCTCGAACACCTCCCTGTACGACTTCAACCTCGCCACCTACGACGAGGGCGACGAGTTCGACCAGTCCCAGGCCCGCGGGTTCATCGAGCTGTTCGGCATGTCCTCGAAGGTCGCGGCGTCCCGCGAGCAGCGGCTCGCGGCCGGGGGCAACTAGCCCCGGAGCACGTAGGCTCGTCCGCAGCAGGAACGGGCACGACGGCGGAGGGCCCCATCCCGGCGGTGGGGCCCTCCGCCCACGCCCGGCCGACCGACCCCGACGGACCCCACGAGGAGAGACATGGCGCAGCAGGACAAGCACGGGACCAACGAGGGCGCGCTCTGGGGCGGGCGCTTCGCCGGGAGACCGGCCGACGCCCTCGCGGCCCTCAGCAAGTCGACGGACTTCGACTGGCGGCTGGCCCCCTACGACATCGCGGGCTCCCGCGCGCACGCCCGGGTGCTGCACGCGGCGGGACTGCTGAGCGCCGACGAGCTGGAGGGCATGATCACGGCCCTCGACCGGCTCGAGGCCGACGTGCGCTCCGGCGCCTACGCCCCCGCGCCCTCGGACGAGGACGTCCACGGCTCCCTCGAGAAGGGCCTCATCGAGCGGGCCGGACCCGAGCTCGGCGGCAAGCTCCGCGCCGGACGGTCCCGCAACGACCAGATCGCGACCCTCGGGCGGATGTACCTGCGCGACCACGCCGCGATCATCGCCCGCAACGTGCTCGACGTCGTGCGGGCCCTCCTGGAGCAGGCGAAGGCCCACCCGGAGGCCCCGATGCCCGGGCGCACCCACCTCCAGCACGCCCAGCCGGTGCTGCTGTCCCACCACCTGCTCGCCCACGCCTGGGCGATGCTGCGGGACGTCCAGCGCCTCGTCGACTGGGACGCCCGCGCGGCGGTCTCCCCGTACGGCTCGGGGGCGCTCGCCGGGTCCTCGCTCGGCCTGGACCCCGCCGCCGTCGCCGCCGAGCTGGGCTTCGACTCCGCCGTGCACAACTCCATCGACGGCACCGCGGCCCGGGACGTCTACGCCGAGTTCTCCTGGGTGACCGCGATGATCGCCGTGGACATGTCCCGGATCTCCGAGGAGATCACGACGTGGGCCACCAAGGAGTTCTCGTTCGTCACCCTCGACGACGCCTTCTCCACCGGGTCCTCGATCATGCCGCAGAAGAAGAACCCGGACATCGCCGAGCTCGCCCGCGGCAAGGCCGGCCGGCTGATCGGCGACCTCACCGGGCTGCTGGCCACCCTCAAGGGCCTGCCGCTGGCCTACAACCGGGACCTCCAGGAGGACAAGGAGCCCGTCTTCGACGCGATCGACCAGCTCGAGGTGCTGCTGCCCGCGGTCGCGGGGATGATCGCCACCCTCGACTTCAACACGGAGCGCATGGCCGAGCTCGCTCCGCAGGGCTTCGCCCTCGCCACGGACGTCGCCGAGTGGCTCGTGCGCCAGGGCGTGCCCTTCCGGGACGCGCACGAGGTCGCCGGGGACGCGGTGCGGGTCTGCGAGCAGCGCGGGATCGAGCTGTGGGACCTCTCCGACGAGGACTTCGCCGCGATCTCCGACCGGCTCACCCCCGGCGTGCGCGAGGTGCTCACCGTGGCGGGCTCGCTGGCCTCGCGCAGCGCCCAGGGCGGCACGGCGCCGTCGGCCGTGGCCGCGCAGATCGGCGAGCTCGAGCGCCAGGTGGCCGAGGCCGCAGAGTTCTCGCGGCGGGCCCCGGTCGTCGCCGGATGAGCGGGGGCGGGCCCGTCACCGGGCCGGCGCTGCGCGAGCTGCTCTCCCGGCCGGCTCCCGAGGTCGCCCCGCGGCTGCTCGGCGGCCTGTTCGGCCACCGGACCGGTGAGGGCACCGTGGTCCTGCGGATCACGGAGGTCGAGGCCTACGGCGGGCCGGACGGCTCCGACCTGCCGGACCCCGGGGCGCACACGTGGCGCGGGCGGACGGCGCGCAACGCCTCGATGTTCGGACCGCCGGGCCACGTCTACGTGTACTTCACGTACGGGATGCACCACGCGGTGAACCTGGTCTGCCGCCCCGAGGGGACCGCCGGCGGATGCCTGCTCCGCGCCGGCGAGGTCGTCGAGGGCGTGGAACTGGCCCGCGCCCGCCGGGCCGCGGGCCGGGCCGGCCCGGTGCCCGACGCCGCGCTGGCCCGGGGACCGGGCAACCTCGCCAAGGCCCTGGGCCTCGACCTGACCCACGACGGCGCCCCGCTCGCCGCGGGGCAGGCCGCCGCGGCACCGGGCTTCTTCCTGCGGCTGGACGGACCGGGGAGCGGCGCGGACGCCGGTCGCGGCCCGCGCACCGGGGTGTCCGGGCCCGGCGGGACCCCCGAGTTCCCCTGGCGGTGGTGGCTCCCCGGTGAGCCCTCCGTCTCCCCGTACCGCCCGGCCGCCCCGCGCCGGCGCCGCTGAGCCCGCGAGGTCCGGGCGGATAGCATGAGCGACGTGACTGAATCCGTTGAGCAGATGATCGAGCGCCTGTGCGTGAAGATCCCCGACTACCCGGAGCCGGGGGTCCTCTTCCGCGACCTGACGCCCCTGTTCGCGGACGGCGCCGGCTTCCGGCGGACCGTCGACGCCCTGGCCGACGCCTTCCGCGGCCAGTTCGACTACGTGGCCGGCATCGAGGCCCGCGGCTTCCTCATGGCCGGGGCCGTGGCCTACGCGACGGGCGTGGGCCTCATCCCGGTGCGCAAGGCCGGGAAGCTGCCGCGGGAGACCTTCCGCGAGGAGTACGTCCTGGAGTACGGCTCGGCGGTGCTGGAGATCCACACCGACGACGTCCCCCGCGGCGCCCGCGTGCTCGTGCTCGACGACATCCTCGCGACCGGCGGCACCCTCGGGGCCACGGCGCAGCTGCTGCACCGGGCCGGGCTGCACGTCGCCGGGTTCGGGCTGATCATGGAGCTCACCGACCTGCGCGGCCGCAGCCAGCTCGGCGGCCACCGTGTCCGGGCCCTGTACCGCGTCTGACCTGCCACGTCGTCCCGGGCGTTGCTCCTGTTACGCAACGCACGGCCGCGCGACCGTGGGATCGCGGTCCGTACCGGTAGAATCGATGGTCTGTTCGATCCGGAACGAGGTGTCCACCCATGGCAGAGACCGTCGCCACGATGGCGGCTGAGCAACTGGCTGTCGAGCGCGCGTACGTCGCGATGCTCTACGACCGGCTCGACGAGCTCCGGGCCGAGAAGACCGCGGAGCTCGCGGCCGTACGGCGCAGCGAGTCGTTCGGCAACCACCAGAACCGCGCGGAGCGGGACGCGTTCGCGTCCCACTACGAGGACCGGCTCGCCCAGCTCGAGGCCGTCGACCACCGGCTCGTCTTCGGCCGCCTGGACGGCCAGGACGGCGACCGCCGCTACGTCGGGCGCATCGGCCTGGCCACCGCGGACCACCAGCGGCTGATGGTGGACTGGCGCGCCCGCGAGGCCGCCGCCTTCTACCAGGCCACCGCGCAGAACCCCATGGGCATCCGGCGCCGCCGCCACCTCATCCTCGAGGGCCGCGACGTCGCCGCCCTCGAGGACGACGTCCTGGACCCGGACATGCTCGAGGACGAGGGCGTGCTCCACGGGGAGGGCGCCCTGCTCGCGGCCCTGAACCAGAAGCGCACCGGGCGGATGTCGGACATCGTGGCGACCATCCAGGCCGAGCAGGACAAGATCATCCGCGCCCCGCTGCCGGGCGTGCGCGTGGTGCAGGGCGGGCCCGGCACCGGCAAGACCGCCGTGGCGCTGCACCGGGCGGCGTACCTGCTCTACGAGCACCGGGAACGGCTGCGCAAGGCCGGGGTGCTGATCGTCGGTCCGTCGTCGTCGTTCATGTGGTACATCGAGCGGGTGCTGCCGGCGCTCGGGGAGACCGGCGTGGTGATGTCGTCCCTGTCTGAGCTGTTCCCGGGCGTGGTGGCGGTCCCCGAACGCGATCCGCAGACGGCCCGGCTCAAGTCCGGCCTCGACATGGCCGAGGTCGTCGCCCGCGCCGTGCGGGACCGGCAGAAGGTCCCGGCGGCGGACCAGGTCCTGCGCGTCGACACCCACCGCGTGACCCTGACCCCGCGCACGGTCAAGCGCGCCCGGGACAAGGCCCGCGCCACCGGGAAGCCGCACAACGAGGCGCGCAACACCTTCGTGAAGATCGCGCTGCGGGAGCTCACCGAGCAGCTGGGCGAGCACCTCAACACCACCAGCGGCAACGTCATGGACCGCTCCTACCTCGCGGAGGACATCCGGCAGTCCCGGGACGTGCGGATCGCGCTCAACCTCGCGTGGATGCCGATGTCGCCCCAGAGCCTCGTCGGCCAGCTGTTCAGCAAGCGGCACTACCTCGAGTCCGCCGCCCCGCACCTGGACGCCGCGCAGGTCGACGCCCTGCTGCGCCCGGCCGACGCCCCGTTCACCGTGGCGGACGTGCCGCTGCTGGACGAGGCCGCCGAGCTGCTGGGCGACCTCGACGAGGCCGGGGTGCGCCGGCGGGCCGAGGCGGACCGGGAGCACCGCAAGGCCACGGACAACGCCGAGCACGCGCTGGTGAACATGCACCAGAGCCTCGAGGACGTCGGGGCGGACGGCATCGTGACCGCCGCCCAGCTCACGGACTTCAACGCGGTGACCCAGCACCGGATGACCGCCGCGGAGGCCGCGACCGCGGACCGCACCTGGGCCTACGGGCACGTCGTCGTCGACGAGGCCCAGGAGCTCTCGCCGATGCAGTGGCGCGTGCTCATGCGCCGGTGCCCCATGAAGTCGTTCACCGTGGTCGGCGACATCGCCCAGGCGGGCTCGGCCACCGCCGCCCGCAGCTGGCAGGACGCCCTCGACCCCTTCGTGGGGGAGCGGTTCGTCCTCGACGAGCTCACGGTCAACTACCGCACCCCCGCCGAGATCGCCGAAGCCGCGGTCGACGTCGCCCGGGCCGCCGGCCTGGACATCTCCGCCCCGCGGGCCGTCCGCGAGGGCGAGCCGCCGATCGTGCAGCGCGTGGCCGCCGAGGACGTGGTCGAGGGCGTCCTCGACCAGGTGCGCACCGAGCTCGAGCTCGTCAACGGCGGGCTCGTGGCCGTGATCGTGCCCGAGGACCGCGTGCAGGAGATCGGCACGGCGCTCGCCCGAGCCCTGCCCGGGCTCGTGGGCGCGGGAGTCCGCCGGCTGGACCGGCAGGTCGTGGTGCTCTCCGCGTGGGACGCCAAGGGTCTGGAGTTCGACTCGGTGGTGGTCGTCGAACCGCAGGCGCTCGTCGAGGAGGTCGGCGGCGGGGTGGGCAACCTCTACGTGGCCATGACCCGGCCCACCCAGCGGTTGCGCGTCGTCGCGGCCCGGCCGCTTCCGACGGGCCTCGACCGGTTCTGAGACCGGGGCACCGGAGGCACCGGGACGCGGAGGAGGAACCCCTCCGCGTCCTGGTACCTTGGAATCCGTGTCGAACGCAATAGACCTGGACTCCCAGCACAACGATCCGTCCTTCGCCACCGTGTGGCAGGAGCTGCAGTGGCGCGGCCTCGTGCACGTGTCGACCGACGAGGCGGCCCTCGAGAGGTCGCTCGCGGAGGAGAAGGTCACCTACTACTGCGGGTTCGACCCCACGGCGGCGTCCCTGCACCTCGGGCACCTGGTGCAGCTGCTGCTCATGCGCCGGCTCCAGCTCGCCGGTCACCACCCGATCGGGCTCGTGGGCGGGTCCACCGGTCTGATCGGGGACCCCCGGCAGACCTCCGAGCGGGTCCTGAACTCCCGGGAGACCGTCGCGCAGTGGGTCGGGCTGCTGCGCGCCCAGGTCGAGCGGTTCCTCTCCTTCGAGGGCGAGAACCGGGCCGTCATGGTCAACAACCTGGACTGGACCTCCCAGTTGTCGGCCATCGACTTCCTGCGCGACATCGGCAAGCACTTCCGCGTCGGCACGATGATCAAGAAGGACATCGTGGCCAAGCGGCTGAACTCGGAGGAGGGGATCTCCTACACCGAGTTCAGCTACCAGATCCTGCAGGGCCTGGACTACCTGAACCTCTACCGCGACCACGGGTGCACCCTGCAGACCGGCGGCTCGGACCAGTGGGGGAACCTGACCTCCGGAACCGACCTGATCCGCAAGGTCGAGGGGGTGTCCGTGCACGCCGTGGGCACCCCGCTGATCACCAACTCGGACGGCACGAAGTTCGGCAAGTCCGAGGGCAACGCCGTGTGGCTGGACCCGGAGCTCACCTCGCCGTACGCCTTCTACCAGTTCTGGCTCAACACGGCCGACGCGGACGTGGTCGACCGGCTCAAGGTCTTCACCTTCCTCACCCGCGACGAGATCGAGGAGCTGGCGCGCTCGGTCGAGGAGGAGCCCTACAAGAGGCAGGCCCAGAAGGTGCTCGCCTGGGAGGTCAACTCTCTGGTGCACGGGATCGAGGCGACCGAGAAGGCGATCGCGGCCTCGGCCGCCGTCTTCGGTCGGGGCGAGCTCACGGAGCTCGACGAGCAGACCCTGGACTCGGTGGCCCGCGAGCTGCCCGGCGCCAGCGTGGCCTCCGGCCCGCTGCAGGTCGCCGACCTCCTCGTGGCCACCGGGCTGTCCGAGTCGAAGTCCGCCGCGCGCCGGACCCTCAAGGAGGGCGGTGCCTACGTCAACAACGAGAAGGTTGTCGGCGAGGACGCAGAGCTCGGCCCCGACCAGCTCCTGCACGGTCGGTGGGCGCTGCTGCGCCGGGGCAAGAAGCACCTCGCCGCCGTGACCGTGGAGGCCTGATCCGAGGGTCGATCCGCCCACCACCCCCGTCCGGGAACCTGGCTTGCAGGCCCCTGGGCGGGGGTGTAGTGTTCATCGAGTCGTCAGGCAGGGCCGAGAGGCCGGCGGACGACAACACCGCAAAGAGCAGCAGGACCGACAGGTGCTGCCTAGTTCATGCGGGAGCGACCGTTCAGATCGGTCCGGACTCGGGACAACGCAAGTTGACACGCCGAGAACGGACTGCGTAGGATGGTCGAGCTGCCTGAGGCGGGGAACGAAGTTCCGACGCAGAGGGCACTGAAAATTTCCAACACGGTTTCCGGGTGTGGTGCCTGGTTGCTGGTCTGTTGTTTGAGAACTCAATAGTGTGCCATGTTTGTTGATACCGGATGTTTTATTCGGTTGATTGGTTGTCGTCGCCTCGCCTCCGTGGGGTGGTGGCAGCATTTTCAGCCGGGGTTCGATGTTTTCGT
>NZ_BAAGPL010000014.1:0-74359 GCF_054784195.1 Kocuria himachalensis | reverse complement strand
CAGGCTCCCCCGATGATGTGCCGGTGGGCCCCCTGCCCACCGATCCGGACCGGCGGGCCCAGGACAGATTCCACTCGACCAGGCACCGATGTGCCTGGGTTATCAATACCCTGCGGTAAAGCTGTTAATACCGGTCTGACTAGGATGAATCCCCCGGGACAGTCCGTGCTAGCGCGCACTGGTTCGCTGACCCCAGGTTGCAGCCCACAGTGACCAGCAGCTCCCCAGCGCGTCACCGGTTCTCAAGGACGTCCAGCGACAGCCGACGATTGATTGAGCCGAACCCTTCTGGTCGAACCCTTCAGGTCGACTCATCCAGGATGGGCAGTGCACGGTGTCCGTGGTTGTCACCTCTGGCGGCATGTTCTGCCGCCGACCCGTAGCCGGTCATATGCAAAGCGGGAAGGGGCTGATGCGCACTCGAATGTCACCTGATCGCAGGTCAGTCCCCCTTGACCCCACCCTGGACTGGCGGGCTGAAGGGGACGCCCTCAGCCAGTTGCCAGGGGCCTCGCCATGATCAAGACTGATTCCCATGACCGCGCGCTGAGCACCGCGCGTTCCGGGCAGTGCATCGAGGTGAGGGATGACCGGGTCCTGTGCTGCTGCTGGCCGGTCGAGGACTTCGTGCCGCGCCCGGGGTGGTGTGGATCTGTGAGCCCGCCATCGAGGAGCGGGAGATGATCGTCACCCAGGACCACGGTCTCCACGGTTGCTGCACCACCTCTTCTCGCGACCCAGCCGTTGTGCACTCGTGCACAAGAGGCACACCCGTCAACCGGTCTGGGCCATGACCATTCTCGGTGACCCGTCTCCGGCTCGCTGGGCGCCCGCCCGGTGGGCTGCTGATTTGATCGAGGACTACCACATGCGCAATGACGACCTCGCCCCCATTCCCTGCCCACGTCCTGGCCACGGGGTCGACCACGGACTCGGCGGGGTGCGGGAAACAGCTGGCTCGAACGTCGCCTCGGCACTGGCCCAAGGGACAACCCCTGGGCCTGAGGACTGTGAGAGCGCCCCCATCCCGGCCCGGATCGCGGGGGCCCCGGGGGTGCTCAACCAAGAATGCTGAGCCCTGCGAGCTGCCCTCGTCACTGGTTGCTGCCGCGTTCGAAGCACTCCAGGCATCCATGACTGGCAGGCACCTGGGGTGCGGGCCCGGCGGAGATGTCCCACTGGGCCCCCATGCCCCGGGCCGCGTGGGCCGTCGGGTCAGGCGACCTCGACGGCCTGCGAGTAGTGGAAGGGGTCCCCTTCGAGGGCCTGGCCGCGCCCGTCCACCCCGGCCGGGACATCCCCGGCCACGGTGATGCGGTTGAGCTTGCGCGAGGCGCGGTCGCAGTGGTCGCCGCGGGGACTGTGGCGGTGGTGGTCATGCGATGACCCCCGGGGCGTCGTGGGTGGAGGTGTGCGGGTCACGGGCGGTTCGAGGCGGGTGGCCGGCTGACGGGTTGATTCCGTCCTCGAGGACACGGGTGCTCGTCAACCAGTCCGCCCAACGGTCGGCGTCGAGGCCGAGGTTGGCGGCCGAGGTGGCCCAGACCTCTTGGAAGCGCCGCCGGAGCGAGCGGCCCGGGCTCGCCCCGGAAGGATGGTGCGGACGTCGCCGACTCATGCGACAGCTCCGGACACGGCTCCGACGGTGAAGACCGTGGTGTGGCGGGCGAGGACGGTGTCCCGGGGCTGGACGGTGGTCTGCTCGACCGCCCGGGAGAACACGTCAGGGGCACCGCCGCACCCGGTGAGTGGCCTCGGCGTCCCCATGACCGGGGTGGAGTGCAGGAACGTTCCCCAGGGGGCCCCGGCACGGAGCACAGGACTGCTGGCTGGCAGGAGTGGAAGAGCCATGGGTGGTCCTCGAAGAGTTTTCGGATACGCCGAACAGACCCGGGGAAACAGGGTGCGGCGGAGCCGGGAAGGGGAGAAGGAGAGGAAGCAGCGGTGACGACGCCCTGCGGCGGGGCCGTCAGGACATTCGCGACGAGCTACGACAACGCATCGAGTCGACGAACATGACTCGACCGTACGACCCGGGGAACAACACCTCCATGGTCTCCGTCACATTTGACATGTGCGTCGCCCGGAGTCCCGTGCGTTTCCCCGGATGTCCGGGGCTTCTCGCGGCGGGGGGCGACGTTCTAGCGTGAGCGGTGTTCCGCCGACCGCACGAGGTCCGGTCGTCCCCGGTATCGGCTGTGCGGCGGCAGGCACGGCACCTTTCCTCTCGACCTGAAGGCTCCTCACGATGACTTCTCCCTCCGTATCGGCTCCCTCCCGGAGCGCCCCGTTGTCGGTGGTCGCCGTCGTGGGCAGCACCCACCGACCGTCGAAGACTGCCGTCCTCGTCGAGACGATCCTCGACGAGCTCGCCGGCGCCCTGCCCGTGGAGACCCACATCGTGCACCTGGAGGAACTGGGTCCGCAGCTGGCCGGAGTCCTCCACCGGGGGCAGCTGCCCGCCGCCGCAGAGGCCGAGCTGGCCCGCATCGAGCACGCCGACCTGCTCGTGGTCGCCACGCCCGTCTACCGCGCCTCCTTCACCGGATTGTTCAAGCACCTCTTCGACCTCATCGGCCAGTACGCGCTGGTGGACACCCCGGTCCTGCTGGCCGCCACCGGTGGCTCCGAACGCCACGCGCTGATCCTCGAGCACCAGCTGCGACCCCTGTTCGCCTTCTTCCAGGCCCTCACCCTGCCCCTGGGCGTCTATGCCCACGATGGGGACTTCACCGACTACCGGGTCACCTCACCCCTGCTGGCCGAGCGCATCACCACCGCCGTCCGCCGCGGCCTGCCCCTGATCCACGGCGTCCAGGCGGAGAAAGGCCGGCTCGACCACGAGCTCGCCA
Source organism: Kocuria himachalensis (assembly GCF_054784195.1). Lineage (NCBI taxonomy): Bacteria > Bacillati > Actinomycetota > Actinomycetes > Micrococcales > Micrococcaceae > Kocuria > Kocuria himachalensis. The sequence continues at coordinate 71,507 of NZ_BAAGPL010000014.1, read as the reverse complement.
CCACCGGCAGCACCGTCACGGCGAGGCTGTGATGGCCCGAATGCCCGGGGCCACCGCGCCCACCCTCATCCTGTCCGCCGGTGACCTGGCGGCCGGGCCCCGATGTCGGCGCACCCTGCCGACCCCTCCCCACACCCCGGGCGCAGCACCCGCCGCACGGGGACCACCATCCGGAAGGACCCTCCCATGCATCCCCGACTGTCCGTACTCGTCCAGATCGACCTCGACGGCCGCTCCGTGAGACTGGTCGTCACCGGTGACGTCACCCTCACCAACCAGAAGGCGCTGCCCCCTCTGGTGGCCCGGGCCCGCACCGTCCTCCCCGAGGCCACGATCACCCTCGACCTCAGCGCCGGCCACCTCGTGGAGCCCCTCGCCGTGGAGCTGCTCGAACGCCATCTCACCCACCCCGCGCTGATCGGGCCTCCTGTCCTCATCAGCCCGCCCGCGAACTCCAGCCCGGCCGCCACGGTCTCTCCGACGCCGCTGCCGGTGCCACGCCGCGGGCCCGCGAGCCGCCACGGACCCCACGAGAGCCCGCGCCGCGCCCCCACTCCCGGTCACGCCCCCGCACGCGGACTGCCCGCCACCGCCTGATGGGCGCCGTCACCGCACCCCGTCACCGCCCCGACCGTTGGCCCGGAATCGCCAGGGCATGATCGGCCCCTCCGTACGTCCTGTCCAGAGCTGTGACACGGGCCGTCACCGGAGCACTCCGGCCGTCGCACACTGGGCCGTGCGTCGCGTCCGCCCTAGCCTGGGCCCACTCGGCACCTCGTGGCCGCAGTGATCTTCCCGTTCCCCTGCTCCCGAAAGGCGCACCGTGCGTTCTCTCATCGTCCTGGCCGTGATCGGCTTCTTCGCCCAGCTGGTCGACGGCTCCCTGGGCATGGCCTACGGGGTGACCTCCGCCTCTCTGCTGCTCCTGGCCGGCATCGCCCCGGCCTCGGCCTCCGCCATCGTGCACCTGTCGGAGGTCGGCACCACTCTCGTCTCGGGGGCCGCGCACTGGAAGTTCGGCAACGTCGACTGGCGGGTGGTCGGGATCATGGCGGTCCCCGGCGGGATCGCCGCGTTCCTCGGCGCCCACGTCCTGGTGAACCTCGACGGGGCCGCCGCCAAGCCGGTCGTCTCCACCATCCTGTTGGGACTGGGCGTCTACGTCCTGTACCGGTTCCTGCGCCTGCCCACGTCCCAGCCGGTCTTCCAGGGCACCCTGCGCAAGCGCCTGCTCGTGCCGCTGGCCGTGGCCGCCGGCGCCCTGGACGCCATCGGCGGCGGCGGGTGGGGCCCGGTGGGGACCCCCACGCTGCTGGCTTCGGGCAAGATCGCCCCGCGCAAGGTCGTCGGCTCCATCGACACCTCGGAGTTCGTCGTGGCCCTGGGGGCGTCCCTGGGCTTCCTCACCGGGCTCGGGGCGGCCGGCATCGACTTCGCCTGGGTCCTGGCGCTGCTGGCCGGCGGCGTGGTCGCCGCCCCGATCGCCGCCTGGCTGGTGCGCCACCTGGCCCCGCGCATCCTCGCCGTGGCCGCCGGCGGGCTGATCATCTGGACCAACTCCCGCACCCTCATCAACACCGGCACCGGACAGGACCTCGTCGGGTCGGGCGGAACGGCGCTCCTGGGCACGCTCTTCGTCCTCTGGATCGCCCTGGTCGTGTGGGCCGTCCGACGCGAGTTGCAGGTCCGGGCCGCCGAGCAGAACCGGCAGCAGGAGATCCAGCCCGTCGACGCCTGACCGGCGAGCGCCCCACGACACGAACCACCCGCGGACCGGGTGCGCCCCCCAGGGCGGGCCGGGTCCGTGGGTGGTTCGTGCGCTCCCCGACGCAGGTGCCTCGTCGCGGAGCAGTCCGGGCTCAGCCGGACAGCGGCGAGGTGCGCGGGGGTGCGGTGCGGCGTTCACCGGTGGCCTCGAAGGCGGCGGCGAGGCGCAGGAGCGCGGTGTCGTCGTAGGCCCGTCCGGCGATCGTCAGGCCGACCGGCATCCGGGTGTCGGCCATCGTGCCCATCGGCACGGTGACGGTGGGGATGCCGAGGTGCCGGGGCACGAGGTTGCCGTTGGCGACCCACGCGCCGTTGCGCCAGGCTGCTTCCGCGGAGACCGGGTTCACGTCGGCGTCGGCGGGACCGACGTCGGCGACGGCCGGGAACACGACCGCGTCGAGGCCGAGGGCGTCCATCCACTGCTCCAGGTCGATCCGGCGGGTCTCCTCCAGACCGCGCAGCCCCTCCTCCAGGTGCGGGATCCCGGTCAGGGCGGGCACGCCGTGCTCGCGCACGAAGCCGGGGTAGTCGGCGATGTCGTCGTCGAAGCCGTCGTAGCGGTCGGGCAGGGCGCCGGCCGGGTGCGGGAAGATCAGGGACCCGTCGACGTCGGCGAGCCGGTGCAGGGCGGGGTCGCCGTTGGCGTCGAGGAAGTCGTGCCAGGCCCAGGCGGAGAGGTCGAGGATCTCGCGGTGCAGGTACTGCGGGCTGACCAGTCCGCGGGTCGCGATCGTGGGGGCGCCGGGGCGGTCGCCCTCGTAGTTGCTCACCACGGGCAAGTCGACCTCGACGACCGTGGCGCCGGCGGCCTCAAGGTCCCGGCGAGCGGCCTCCCACAGCGCGATGACGGAGGTCCGGGTCTCGATGCGCCGGCCGGTGGGGCCGCCGATGCCGGGGTGCTCGGCGGTGCCGGCCTCGGGGTCGGCGTTGACGTACATCCGCGGCACCCCCAGCCGGGTGCCGGCCAGGACCCCGGCGGCCGCGGCGGCGTCGGTCACCGCGAGGGCCGGGTAGGAGTCCGGGCGCACGGCCGAGGCGGCCGGGATCCGGATCCAGGGCTGCATGCGCCAGAAGTCGCCGCGGATCTCGGGGTCGTCGGCGACCACCACGTCGAGGACCTCGAGCAGGTCGGCCATGGTGCGCGTGTGCGGGACCACGACGTCCATGGTGGGCACCAGGGGCCAGTTGCCGCGCACCGAGATCACCCCGTGGGAGGGGGTGTAGGCGCACAGGGCGTTGTTGGAGGCCGGGGCGCGGCCGGAGGACCAGGTCTCCTCGGCCAGGCCGAACGCGGCGAAGCTCGCCGCCGTGGCCGTGCCGGAGCCGTTGGAGGAGCCGGAGCCGAAGGCGGCGGTGAGGTAGTCGCCGTTGTAGGGGCTCTCGGCCCGGCCGTAGAGCCCGCGCTGCATGCCGCCGTTGGCCATCGGGGGCATGTTGGTCAGCCCGATCAGCACCGCGCCGCCCGCGCGGAGCCGTTCGATCGTGAAGGCGTCGCGCTGGGCCACGAGGTGCTCGAAGGCGGGCGAGCCGGCCGCCACGGTGAGGCCGCGGACCTGGTAGCTGTCCTTGGCGGTGTACGGGATCCCGTCGAGGGGCCCTCGCACCTCCCCACGGGCCCGCCGGGCGTCGGAGGCACGCGCCTCGGCCAGGGCGCCGGGGTTGTCCACGACGACGGCGTTGAGCTTCGGCCCGCCGCGGTCGTAGGCGTCGATGCGGGCCAGGTAGGCGGTCACCAGCTCTTCGCTGGTCGTCCGGCCGGACTCCAGGGCGGCGCGGAGTTCGGCGACGCCCGCCTCGACGACGTCGAACCCGCTGCCGTTCCCGGCATCGGGCCTGCGGTCCAGTTCGTTGCCGGACGTGCTCATCGCAGGCCCTCCGCGGCCGTGATGGGCCGGCGGGGAACCGGCTGCTGCTGGGTGATGCAGTGGATGCCGCCGCCGAAGGCGAAGATGTCGCGGGCGTCGACCAGCTCGACGGCCCGGCCGGGGTAGGCGTCAGCGAGGATCTCGGCGGCGACGGCGTCGTGCGGGTCGTCGAAGGCGCACAGCACGACCACGCCGTTGGCGATGTAGTGGTTGATGTAGGAGAAGTCGACGAAGCCGTCGCCGGCCTCGAGCACGGTGGGGGCGGGGACGTCGACGATCCGCAGCCGGCGTCCGCGGGCGTCGACGGCGGCCGCCAGCACCGCGCGGATCTGCCGGGTCACCTCGTAGTCGGGGTGGGCCGGGTCGTCCTGCCGGTGGACCAGCACGGTGCCGGGCCCGGCGAAGGCGGCGACGATGTCGACGTGGCCGCGGGTGCCGAACTCGTCGTAGTCCCGGGTGAGCCCCCGAGGCAGCCAGATCGCCGTGGTGGTGCCCAGACGGGCGTGGACCTCGGCCTCGACCTGCGCCTTGGTGGCCCCGGGGTTGCGGCCGGGGTCGAGCTGGACCGTCTCGGTGAGCAGGACGGTCCCTGCGCCGTCGACGTGGAACCCGCCGCCCTCGTTGACCAGCGCGCTGGTCCGCACCTCGACCCCGGCCCGTTCGGCCACGAAACGGCCCAGGTGCTGGTCGTGGCCCCAGGCCGCCCAGTCCTGGGCCCCCCAGCCGTTGAACACCCAGTCCACGGCGACCACGTCCCCGTCGGGGTCGTGGGCGAACGTGGGCCCGGAGTCGCGCAGCCAGGCGTCGTCCAGCGGGGCCGTCACGATCTCGATCCCCTCCCCCAGTGCGGCGCGGGCGGCGTCCGCGTCGGCGGGGGCCGCCACCACGGTGACGGGCTCGTGGCGGGCGATCGTCCGCGCCACGGCGGCCCAGGCGCGCCGGGCCCGCTCCAGGGTCCCGGAGCCGGCGGGGCCGAAGGTGTCGTTGGGGGGCGGGAAGGCCATCCAGGTGCGCTCGTGGGCAGCCCACTCGGCGGGCATCACGGTGACCGTGGTGGTCGTCGTCTGCGGGGCAGGGTGCATGGTCGGTGCTCCTCGGGTCGTGGGACGGGCAGGGGACGGGGACGTGATGCTCAGGGGGCGACCGGGGCGCCGGTCGCCCCGCCGGTCGCGGCGGGCGTGCTGGTCGTGGCGTCGAAAGCGGTGCGGCCTCCGACGACGGTGCGCCGCGTGCGGTTGGCCAGCAGCTGCGCCGCCTCGGCCCGGAGGGGGTCGGCGTCCAGGACGGTGAAGTCGGCGAGGTGGCCGGCGCGGATGCGGCCCTCCTGGTGCTCGGCGCGGCAGGAGAAGGCGGCGTCCCGGGTGGCGTGGCACAGGGCGCCGGCCAGGTCCAGGGCGTAGCGGGGCAGATTGGGGGGCAGCGACGGGTCGAGGGCCGAGCGGCGGGTGGTGGCCACGTACAGGTTGGGCAGCGGCTGGTGGGGGGCGGTGGGCGCGTCGGTGCTGATGGCCAGGGTGGCGCCGGCGGCGAGGAACTCGGTCCATGGGTAGGCCCGCTCGACACGGTGGTCGTCCAGCACGGCGCGCCAGTTGTCCTGGATGGCCGGGTCGGCGTGGACCGGCTGCACGGAGGCCACCACGCCCAGGGCGGCCAGGCGGCGCACGCTGTCCTCGGTGACCGTCTCCAGGTGCTCGATCCGGTGGCGGCGGTCCCGGGGGCCGTTGACCCGGTGGGCCTGTTCGAGTGCGTCGAGGGCGATCTCGGAGGCCTCGTCGCCGATGGCGTGCAGGGCCACCTGCAGCCCGGCGGCGTCGGCGGCGACCACCACCGGTGTCAGCGACTCCCGGTCCCAGATGGGCTCGCACGTGCTGCCGTCGGTGTAGGGCTCCTTCATGGCCGCGGTGCAGCTGTCGATGACGCCGTCGACGACGAGCTTGATCCCGCAGATGCGCAGCCACTGCCCGGAGAGCTCCTCGGCCAGCTGCGCCGCCCGGGCGACCTGGGCGAGGTTCTCCGCGTCGCCGCCGCGGCGGTGGACGAGCCAGTGGCCCTTCACGCGCAGGGGCAGGGAGCCGCCGTGGCGCTGGACGGCACGGCGGAAGGCGGCGAGGTCGTCGTCCTGGACGGCCATGTCCACGGTCCCGGTGACCCCGACGGCCAGGTAGTGCTCGAACGCCGACTCCAGCTGGGCGTCGCGGTCGGCGTCGGTGGCCGCCCGGGCCAGGGCGGGCCAGACGATCTGCTGGGCGGCGGTCTCCAGCAGCAGCCCGTCGGCCGCCCCGGTGAGCGGGTCGCGGCCGATCCGCCCGCCGATCGGGTCCGGGGTGGTGTCCTCGATGCCCAGCTCCGCCAGGGCTGCGCTGTTGACCCACACCGAGTGGAGGTCGTTGGCGTCGAGGTAGACGGGACGGTCCGGAACGGCTTCGTCGAGCACCTGCCGGGTCGGCGCCGCGCCACTGAGGGCGCTGTAGAGCCAGCCGGCGCCGAGCAGGCGGGGCGCGTGCGGATTCTCCTCGGCCGCTCGGCGCAGCCGGGCCTGGATCTCGGCGAGGTCCGCGGCGTCGCGCAGGGGGACCTTCTGCAGGGACTGGCCCGTCATCAGCAGGTGGGTGTGGGCGTCGATGACCCCCGGCAGGACGAAGCCGCCCTGCAGGTCCACCTCGGCGGCGCCGGGGCCGGCGGCGCGCCGGGCACCGGCCTCGTCCCCGACGTACCGGAAACGGTCGCCCTCGACGACGAAGGCCTCGGCGTCGGCGCCGTCGGCGGTGAAGACGGTGGCATGGGTGTAGACGGTGCAGTCGGTCACGGGGACGCTCTCGGCTCGTGCGGTCAGGGACATCAGACGATCGCCTCCTGTGGGAACCCGGCCTGCGGCGCCGGCCGGGCGGCGGCCTCGGCGCGGACGGAGTGGCGGGAGATGAGGACGAGGGGGACCAGCAGGACGAACGTCATCCCGGCCAGCACCGCGCCCAGGGCGGTGTAGCCGGCGGCGGCCGAGACGGACGTGCCGAAGACGGGGGCGAAGGAGGACCCGACGAGGTAGACCCCCAGCACCGGCGCCGACCACTTCCCCGAGGCGTCCAGGGCGGCGGCGACGGCGACGATGTAGATGAAGGCCAGCATGTAGATCGTGTTCCAGGCGATCACCACCGCCATGTACCAGCCGGGATCGGTCACGGTCCCGGCCAGGAGCTTGAGCAGGCCCCCGGCCACCAGGGCGGCCGCCAGCGGCACCGTGCGGCCCAGGCGCGGCCCGGCCAGCCCGACGAGGGCCGAGGCCACCAGCCCGCCGAGGGTGGAGAGGCTGAGCACCAGGCCCATCCCGGTCTCGTCGAGTCCTGCCTGCTCGGCTCCCATCGTGGCGGCGACCGCCCACAGCGAGTCCTCGCTCAGCGCCCACAGCGCGAAGCAGGCCAGCAGACCGACGCCGGCGATCGACGTCCTGCGGGAGGACGGGGTGGCCGGTGCGGTGGAGATCGCCTCGGGGGTCGGCGGCCCACCGGGAGCGGGGCGGTCGGGCAGCCAGCCGGTGGTGAGCAGCGCGGCCAGGGCCAGGCCGGCGATCAGGCCGAAGGCGCTGCCCATGCCGGCCCCCAGGACCGGGATGACGAACAGGACCACCGAGACGATCGCGCGGTTGGTGAAGCCGCTGATGCCGGAGGCGCGGTCGGGATGGCGCAGCGCCCCCAGGGCCGCTCCCCCGGCGGAGACCGCTCCACCGGCGCCCAGGCCGCCGAGGACGACGCCGGCGACGACCACGGGCGCGGAGGGGACGAACGCGGCGGCGCCGAAGCCCAGGGCGGTCAGTGCCAGTCCGGCGCGGGCCACGACGTAGCGCCCGCCCCGGGCCGTCCAGCGGGAGGTGGCCAAGCAGGACGCGGCGCAGGCCAGCAACGAGGCGGTCATCAGCGTGCCCGCCGCGGTGACGGAAAGACCGAGCACCCCGGTGAGGGCCACGATCATCACCGGGACCAGGTTGGCGGTCATGAACCCCACCACGCTGATCCCGAAGACGGACAGGGCACGGGTCGCCGTCAGTGGCACGCGGCCGGAGTCCTCCCGGGCCACGGTGTTCTCGGACATGGTCTTCCCCTCTGGACCGGGACATGAGTGCCGTCACATAAAATGAAAGGCTTTCATTAGTATGGGTCGGCGCCCCGCTCATCACAAGGGGTGGATGAAAGGCTTTCAGTAAATTTTGTGCAGCGCCTGCCCGCGGACTCCGGCGACGAACACGTCCAGGCCGAAGGCGAAGGCCGCCTCCGCGCGCTCCTCGACGGAGCCGAGCCCCTCGATGGCGCGGCTCAGGACAGGGAACCGGCCCTCCGGCGGCGCCCAGACGACCTCGGGCGCCGTCAGGTCGAGCGCGGAGCCCAGGGCCAGGTAGTCGATCGCGGAGATCGCCGGGACGATCGCCTCCCGCACGAGCCCGGCGCGCTCCAGGACGACAGCCATGTCCTCGTAGATCCCGATCACCCCGAGGTCCTGGACGGTCTGGGTGATGAGGTGGGGAACCAGGCGGGGATGGGCGACCATGCATCCTCGATAGGCCCGCACGAGGGCCCGCAGCGCGTCCTCCCACCGCAGGTTCTCGAGGTCCACCGGCGCCGGGGCGTCGAACACCCGGCCGCGCATGAGCTCGACGATGTGCTCCCGGTTGTCGATGTGGTTGTACAGCGCCGACTGGCTGACCCCCAGACGACGGGCGACCCTGGGAAAGCTGAAGTCGCCGGTCTCGTCGACGAGGGCGAGCGCGGCGGTGACGATGGCGTCGACCGACAGGAGCGGTGAACGGGGACGGGCCATGGGAACTCCTCGGACGGGGCGGGTCCTGTCGAATCTATCGGGGATCCGCCCGGGCGGGGACGCACCTCGGCGTCCACGACGGACGGGCCGGTGACCGGGGGCACGCACCCCGGCCACCGGCCCGTCCGCCCCGTCCCGGCCGTCCGCTGCTCAGTCGAGGACCGGCAGCTCGGTGGTCTCGAAGCGCTCCCGGAAGAAGGAGGGGTTGCGCCGGTACTGGACGAGCATCACGGCGACCCCGAGCAGGAGCATGCCCACCCCGAGGACGAACACGAGGCCGACCCCGCCGATCGCCGAGCCGGAGCCGTACTCCGGGTCCATGGAGTCGTAGGACGTCTGGACGAAGAAGACCAGCAGCAGGATCCCGCCGAGCAGCGGTGCCAGAAACTTCGTCAGGAACCCGTTCACGGTACGGAATGCGTCGCGACGGAAGTACCACACGCAGGCCAGGGCGGTGACGCCGTAGTAGAAGCACACCATCATGCCCAGGGTGGTGATGGTGTCCCACAGGACGTTCTCGGAGACCACGCGCATCACGGCGTAGAAGACCGAGGCGATGACGGCCGCCGCGATCGTGGCGTACCCCGGGGACTGGAAGCGCGAGGTGATCCGGGCGTACTTCGCCGGCAGCGCGCCGTAGTGGCCCATGGCGAGCATGGTGCGCGCCGGGGAGATCATCGTGGACTGCAGCGACGCCGCGGAGGAGGAGAGCACCGCCAGGGACATGAGGATGGCGAACGGGCCCATGACCGGCCCGGCCAGAGCCGCGAAGACGTTCTCCTGGATCTCCTCGTTGCCCAGGCCGAGCTCGGCGCCTCCCGTGCCGGAGTAGGACAGCACGGCGAGCGAGACGGCCATGTAGAGGGCGACGATGACGAGGATGGTCGCGATGGCCGAACGCCCGGGCCCGTTGGCGGACTCCTTGCTCTCCTCGTTGAGGGTCAGGACCACGTCCCACCCCCAGTAGATGAACACGGACAGGGACACGCCTGCGGCGAACGCGGAGAAGGACTCCACGCCGAAGGGGTTGAACCACTCGGAGCGCACGGCCAGGCCCTCGAAGGCGGTGCCGCCGCCCACGTGGCCGAACGCCGCGGCGGCGAACCACAGCAGCACGACCAGCTGGAAGACCACGAGGACGTACTGCACCACCTTGGTGGCCTCCATGCCGCGGTAGGAGATCCACGCCGCGAGCGCCACGAAGGCCAGACAGGTGGCCACGTTGACGGGCACGTTGCGGGTCAGCTCCGCGACGGCGTCGTTGCCGGTGATCTGGGCGAGGGCCAGGTAGAAGAAGTCCACGGCGATGCCGGCGAGGTTGGAGAGCACCAGGATGGTGGCGGCGAGCAGCCCCCAGCTGCCCATCCACCCGATCCACGGGCCGAAGGCCTTGGAGACCCACGTGAAGGTGGTGCCGGAGTCCGGCATGGCCCGGTTGAGCTGCCGGTACCCCATGGCCACGAGCAGCATGGGGACGAAGCCGACCAGCAGGATGGCCGGGAGATGGGTCCCCACCGCGGCGGCGGTGGGGCCGAGGGCCCCGGAGAGCGTGTAGGCGGGCGCGATCGTGGACACGCCGATGACCACGGAGCCGAGCAGCCCCACCGATCCCTTGCTGAGCCCCTTCTCGTGGTGCGTGCGCTGCTGGTCGACGAGCGGTGCAGTGCTCATGACGCGGTCTCCTTCTCGGTCCGGGCCTGATCGGCGTCCGGGGCGGACCGGGGCACGACGACCATCGGCACCGGGATGTGCTTGAGCAGCCGTGCTGCGGTGGTGCCCAGGAAGGTCTGCCGCCCCTGGGCCAGGCGGGACGAGCCGATGAGGAGGAGGCCGCCGGGGGCCCAGTCGACGTCCTGCGCGGCCTTCTTGAGGGTCCGCCCGGAGGCGACCCGCACGGTCACGGGCCCGGTCCGGCGGGCCTCGGTCGCCGCGGCCTCCAGATGGTCCTCGACGCGCCGGCGGGCCTGCTCGGTGGCACCCGGGTCCGCGGCCTCGCCCTCGAGGAAGGAGATGAGCTCCAGCTCGAGGCCGGAGCGTTCGACCGCCTCGGCGGCCTCCCGGATGACCTGGTGCGCCCCGGGGCGGGTGCCCACGGCGGCGTAGAGCCGGGTGAGCCGCTCGTCCCCGGAATACCGGCGCGGGGCGAGCGCCACGGGGACCGGCGAGCTGTGCAGCAGCGAGTTCACCACGGAGCCCAGGGTGAAGCGGCCGCCGCCCGTGCCGGCGCCGACGACGATCATCGCGGCCCCGAGCTCGGTGGCGGCCTCGACCAGGCCGGCGGGCACGGACCGTGCCTCCCGCACGCAGGTGCGGGCCGTGATCCCCGCGGGCACCAGCGCGGCGGCCTCGCGCAGCCACTGGTGGGCCTGCCGGCGGAGCACGGTCGAGATGTCCCCCACCGGTGGGTAGACCTGCTGGTACGGGTCGTCCGCGCGCAGCCCGAGGACGATCTCGAGCTCGGCTCCCAGGTCGCGGGCGAGCGCGGCGCCCAGCCGCACGGCGTCCCGGCTGCGCCGGTCGCCGCTGTAGCCGACGACGTAGCGCGGCACCCCGGTGGCGGTCATCGCCCCGCGCCCGTCAGGGAGTCGGCGCGGAGGACCTCGGCGGCGGCGAGGCGGCCCTGGCGCAGGGCGCCGTCGACGTGCTGGTAGCCCTCGGCGGCGAGGTCGGAGCAGGCCCAGCGGATGGGGCCCACCGGGGTGCGCTGGTGGGCGCCGTAGCGGTGCAGCCCGCCGAGGTCGTAGCTGGCGGCGTAGGCGCCGCGGGTCCACTCCTCGGAGCCGAAGTCGGACTCGTAGTAGACCACCGGGTGCAGGGCCTCCTCCCCCAGGTAGTGGGAGAGGGACTCGAGGATCAGCCGCCGCCGCTCCTCGGCGGTCAGGCCGAAGAGCTCGTCGGCCCGCTCGTCCGAGACGAAGCCGACCAGGGTGCCGCGGGAGTCCCCGTGGTTGGTGTTGTCGTAGACCTCCTGGGACAGCTCGTGGGCGCCGAAGCCGGTGCCGGACAGGCCCTTGGCGCGCCAGAAGGGCGTCTCGTAGACGGCGTGCACCTTGATCACCAGGCCCAGGGACTGGTGCTGGTGCATCTGGTGCTGCAGCCGCGGCAGGGGCGGCTCGAAGGAGATCCGGGAGTAGAGGTTGGGCGGGACGGCCACGACCACGTCCTGCGCGCGCACGGTGAGCCGGTCGGACCAGACGGTCACCGGGGTGCCGGGGACGTGCTCGGTGTAGGTCTCGCCGTCGCCGGCCCAGCGGATCGTGCGCACCGGGGTGTCGAGGAAGACCACGTCCTCGCCGAGCTGGGCCGCCATGGCCTCGGACACGGACTGCATGCCGCCGACCACGCGCCGGTCGAGGATGAAGTCCTCGTCCACGAGGTTCGAGAAGGACCCGGCGGAGGCGGCCATGAGCACGGCCTGCAGCGCGGAGAACGCGTGCGCGGGCTTGGTGAGCATCCCGCCGGCCACGAAGATCCCGATGTTGTCGCAGGCGGCCTCGTCGTCGGAGTGCTGCCGCAGCCAGTGGTGGAAGGAGATCGTGTCCAGCTCCCGGGCCGCCGGGTGCGCCCACGGCTCGGTGGCGCCGATCTCGGCCACGAGCCCGTCCAGGAGCGCGACGAGCTTCTCCATCTCGGCGGTCGTGGACTCCCCCGCCGGGAACACGGAGCCGGTGTAGGTGTGACGGGTGCCGTCCGGCGCCAGGTAGACGGACTCGCCCTCCCGGTAGCGCGGGAAGGTCTCGAGGCCGAGCTCGTCGACGAGGGCGAGCAGCTCGGTCTGGTCCGGCGAGATCCACTGCCCGCCGATCTCCAGGAACGCCCCGTCCACGGTCTTCGACCAGGTCCGCCCGCCCACGCGGTCGCGGGCCTCGAGGACGGCCACGGACTTCCCGGCGGCGGTGAGGCTGCGGGCCGCCATCAGCCCGGCGGGACCGGCCCCGACGACGACGACGTCGCGCTCCAGCGCGGTCCTGCTGCCCAGGGTGCGTTGATCGGTCACTGTGGTCTCCTTCACGCTAAAATGAACTGTATTCATTAAGCGGCGGCGCACAGCCCCCCGTCAAGACCCGTGGCCGAGAAATCCACCCGGCGGCGGAGCGCTATTTCTTCGTCCGGCGGCTACCGGCGTGCCAGTCCTCCTCGGTCCCCGGCCGGTCCGGCGCGACGCCGAGGCCCCGCAGCTGCGGCTGCTCCCGGAGGCTGCGCTTGAGCTCGGCGAAACCGGGGAAGCGGGCGAGCGCCACCACGTGGTCCCACAGCTCGAGGGCCTCGTCCTCCTCCGGGAGCCGGCTGATGACCGGGCCGAAGAAGGCCACGCCCTCCGGCGGGCCGAAGTGGATGATGGGGGTCCCCACGTCCCGGCCGGTGAGAGCCAGGGCCTCCTCGGTCTCCGCGCGGACCACCGCGTCCAGGGACTCGTCCTCGAGGGCACCGGCGAGCCCGGCCGGGAGCCCGGCTGCCTCGAGGACCGGCCCGAGGAAGGCCCGCGTGGCGCGGCGGTCCGTCCCGGGCGCCTCGGGAGCGGGCACCGGGTCGGCGTCGAAGGTGTGCGCACCGAGGGCCGCGTAGAGCCGCCCCACGGCCTCGCGCCCGTGCTCGGCGCGGGTCCGGGCGGCCACCCGCAGCAGGTGCAGGCCGGCCGTGTGGCCCGCCTCGTACTCCGGCGGGAACCACGCGTCGTAGTCCACGTGCTCGTTGAGCAGGCGCAGGGAGATGAACCGCCAGTCCACCCGGTGGTCCCGCCGGGCGGCCACCGTGCGGACCCACTTGCTGGTCAGCCAGGCGAAGGGGCAGGTGGGGTCGAAGTAGAAGTGGAGGTCGGCATCCGTCATCGTCCACACGCTAGGAGGGACCCCGCCGACGGTCAAGGACGGGGCGGCCGGGGACACGGCCGTCCGGCGGTCGACCTAGACTCGAGCTGACCGTCCCGGCCCGGCCACCACCCGGAGTCGCCACCAGGACTCGCAGCACCACTCCCAGGAGGTCCCGCCCATGGCTCCCGCCCGAACCCCTCCTCGCCGCCGCGGGCGCCCGAGCCAGCCGGTGCTCTCCGAGGAGCGGATCACGAAGGCAGCGATCAAGATCGTGGCCACCCGGGGCTACCGGCACCTGACGATGACCGAGCTCGCGCGCGAGCTGAAGGTCTCCACCTCCGCCTTGTACAACCACACGCCGTCGAAGCGCGAGGTGCTGATCCGGGTGCAGGACGCGATCAACCAGGGGATCGACTGCTCCGCCTTCGGCACCGTCCCGTGGGACCAGGCCCTCGGGAGCTGGGCGCGGTCCTACCGGGACTGCTACGCCCAGCACACGGCCATGATCCCGATCATGGCCGTCCAGCCCGTCGCCGACTCACCGCACACCCTGCAGATGTACGAGACCGTGGCCGCCGGCCTCGCGGACGCCGGCTGGGAGCGCGCCAGCATCGTGGACGTGATCGTCTCGATCGAGTCGCTCGTCTTCGGCGCCGCGTACGACGCCACGGCGCCCGCCGACATCTTCGACCCCGGGGAGCGGTCGGACCTCGCCCCGGTGTTCGCCGACGCCGTGCAGGCGCGGCCGGCGGACGCCACCGCCGCGGCGGACGAGGCCTTCGAGGCCGCCCTCACCGCCATGCTGGACGGCTTCCGGCTGCGCCTGGAGGCCGCCCGGGACCGGGCCGCCGGACAGGACTGATCCGCCGGACGGGACCGGGCGGCCGGGTGGGACGCCCCCGGCCGCGCCGGCTCAGGCGTCCAGGGCGTGCATGACGTGCTTGACCTGGGTGTACTCCTCGACTGAGTAGAGCGAGAGGTCCTTGCCGTAGCCGGAGTTCTTGAACCCGCCGTGCGGCATCTCGGAGATCAGCATGACATGGGTGTTGACCCACACGCACCCGAACTCGAGCTCGCGGGAGACCCGCATGGCCGTGCCGTGGTCGGTGGTCCACACGCTCGAGGCCAGGGCGTAGTCGACGTCGTTGGCCAGCTCGAGCGCCTCCTCCTCCGTGCCGAAGGGCTGCACGGTGAGCACCGGCCCGAAGGTCTCCTCCTGGACGAGGGCGTCGTCCTGGCGGACACCGGACACCACGGTGGGCTCGAAGAAGTAGCCGGGGGCGCCCTCCACCGGCTTCCCGCCGGTGACCACGCTCGCGTGCTCGGGCAGCTCGGCGAGCTTGCGGCACACGTCCTGGAAGTGGCGGGCGTTGTTGAGCGGGCCGTAGAAGTTCTTGGACTCGTCCGGCTCGCCCGTCACGATGTCCCGGGCGGCCGCGGCGAGCAGGCGCACGAACTCGTCGTGGGCGCTGTCCTGGACCAGGACGCGCGTCACCGCGGTGCAGTCCTGGCCGGCGTTGAAGGTGCCGAACTCCACGAGCGCCTTCGCGGCGGCGGGCAGGTCGGCGTCCGCGAAGACGACCGCGGGCGCCTTGCCGCCGAGCTCCAGGTGGCCGCGCGTGAGGTTCTGCGCGGCGGCGAGGGCCACGGCGCGGCCGGCGCGCACGGAACCGGTGATGGAGACCATGGCCGGCGTCCGGTGCCCGGTCATGAGCGCGCCCGTGGAGCCGTCCCCCAGCAGCACGTTGACCACCCCGGCGGGGAAGATCCCGTCGATGAGCCGGGCCAGGACCAGGGTGGACTCGGGGGTGGTGTCCGAGGGCTTGAGGACCACGGTGTTGCCGGCGGCCAGCGCCGGGCCGAGCTTCCAGACCGCCATGAGCAGCGGGTAGTTCCAGGGCGTCACCTGCGCCACGACGCCGACCGGCTCGCGCCGCACGTAGGAGGTGTGCCCGCTCATGTACTCCGCCGCGGCCTTGCCCTCGAGGGTCCGGGCGGCGCCGGCGAAGAAGCGGAGGTTGTCGGCGCCGGCGGCGACCTCCTCGTCGGCGATCATCTGCCGCGGCTGGCCGGTGTTGCGGTGCTGGGCGTCGACGAGCTCGGTGCTGTGCGCCTCGAGCGCGTCCGCGAGCCGGAGCAGCAGGAGCTGGCGCTCGCTCGGCGTGGTGCGCTTCCAGGTGCGGAACGCCTTCCGGGCGGCGGCGAAGGCCCGGTCCACGTCCGTGGCGTCCGAGACCGGGGAGACGGCGACCGTCGTGCGGGTGGTGGGGTCGACGACGTCGATCCGGCCGGTGCCGTGGGCGTCGACGAAGGCGCCGTCGACGTAGTTCTGCAGGACGTCGCTCATGGTGGTTCCTCTCTGCGGACGAGAACGCGGTGCCTGCCACTCTAAATGAGCGGCGTTCATTTTAGAAGAGTGCGGCGCGACCGGGCCGCCGACGACGGCGGACCCCCGCGGCCGAGGATGCTCGGCCGCGGGGGTCCGCCGCTGCGTGGGGCTCCGGAAGGATCAGGCCTTCTGCACGGTGATCGACCACTCGGCCGCGCCGCGCTTGCTGAACTCCGTGACCGGGTAGCCGTTCTCGGCCGCCCAGCGCGGAATGGCCTCGGTGCCCTGCGTGCAGTCGAAGTTGATGACGAGCTCGTCGCCGGCGGGCATCTCGGCCATCGCGGCCTTCGCCTCGACCACGGGGAACGGGCAGACGAGACCGTCGGTCTCGAGGATGTGCTGTGCCACGTGCTGTGCCACGTGCGGTGCCTCCTGGGCCTGGGGGTCGGTGGGGATCAGACGCCGGCCGGGACGCGGCCCGGGGCGGCGGACTTCTTGCGGGGGGCGATGAAGAGCTTGGCGGCCACGCCGGTGCCGAGGATCATGACGGCGAAGCTGACCCAGCCCTGCCACTCGAACGCGGCGGTGGCGACCAGGGCGTTGCCGATGGTGCACCCTCCGGCCCACGCCGCACCGACGCCCATGAGGGCGCCGCCGCCGATGGAGCGCACGATCGTCTGCGCGTCGGGGACGCGGATCTTGAACTCGCCCGAGCCCTTGGCCGCGATGAACGAGCCGATGAGGATGCCCAGGACCAGGAACACGCCCCAGTCGACGAGCTCGACGTCGCCCGTGGCCAGGTAGCTCGTGATGTTGGCGGACGGAGTGGTGATGCCGAGGCCGGACTCGCGGCCGGTGGCCCAGCTGGCGGGCCACGCGATGATCGCGATGACGCCGACGACCACCGCGGTGGCGAACGGGTTCCAGGCCTTCTCGAACAGCAGGTGGTTCAGGCCGGTCTTCTCCGGGGGGAGCGTGGCCATCCTCATCCGGGGCTTGGTGAGGTGGTGGCGGGCCCACACGCCGGCGACGCCGACCAGGGCGAGCACGAGCACCCACGGGGAGATGCCGAGGGTCTCGTGGATCGAGCCCTGGGTCCCGACCGTGACGCCGCGCATGGCCTCGGTGGTCCCGGCCAGCGGGCCGTACTTGGAGATGGTCGCGAACAGCGCGTAGAAGATGAGGGCGAACCAGGAGCCGACGAGGCCCTCGGAGGCGCGGTAGTAGGTGCCGGTGGCGCAGCCGCCGGCGAGGACGATGCCGAAACCGAAGATGAAGCCGCCGACGATCGTGGCCAGCCACGGGAAGGCCGAGGCCTCGAGGGTGATGACGCCGAGGGCGTTCAGCACCCAGATGCCGACCGCCTGGACGGCGATGGCCACGAAGAAGGCGGACAGCCACCACGTGTTCTTCGCGATCCAGACGTCGCGGAACGCGCCGGTGACGCAGAAACGGCCGCGCTGGAGAACGAACCCGAGGGCGGCGCCGATGAGGAGACCTGAGATGAGCACCCGAGGACCATATGTTTTCCCGGACAAGCGTTTCCAGGGACTCGTCATGCGCCGTAGCATCGTGATGCAGCACTCACCGCATTGTGACGCTCCATGGCCGCGCCGACCGGCGCGGACGGACGGGCGTCCGGACGGAGCGCAGATGAGACGACCCCGGCCCGACGCCCCCGGCCCCGGCCAGGAGTCCGTGTGGGACTATCCGCGGCCGCCCCGCACGGAGCCCGCCCGCGAGCACGTGGAGGTGTGGCTGGGCGGCGAGCGCATCGCCTCCACCACGGCCGCGCTGCGGGTGCTCGAGACCAGCCACCCGCCCACCTACTACCTCCCCCGCGGGGCCTTCGCCGAGGGCAGCCTGCTCCCGTGCGAGGGGAGCTCGTGGTGCGAGTGGAAGGGCGCGGCGGCGTACTTCGACGTCCGGGGCGGGGACCGCACCGCACCCCGGGCGGCCTGGACCTACCCCTCCCCCGCGCCCGGCTTCGAGTCCCTGCGCGGGCACGTGGCCCTGATGCCGGGGCTGATGGACCGGTGCCTCGTCGCCGGGGAGCAGGTGCTCCCGCAGGAGGGCGGGTTCTACGGGGGCTGGATCACCTCGCGGGTGGTGGGCCCGTTCAAGGGCGCTCCGGGTACCCGGGGCTGGTGAGCCCCGGTCGCCCGCCGGCCGGGGCGTCGGACTCCCCGGCCGCCTCCTCGGCGGACTCTGCGGGGGACTCCTCGTAGGGGCGCAGCCGGATGAGGGCCAGGGCCGCGAGGGCGACGACCACCGCCACGCCGAGGTAGAGCTGCGTGGGGGTCCAGCCGGTGTCCAGCAGCGCGCCGACCGCGATGGGGGCCAGGATCGCCCCGGCCCGCCCGACCCCGATGCCCCAGCCCACGCCGGTGGTCCGGATGCCGGGTTCGTAGGTCATGGGCGCCACGGTGTAGAGGCCCGCGATGCAGCCGTTGATGAGCATGCCGACCACCACGCCGCTGGAGAACGCCAGCAGGGGCACCGACGTGGTGGTGATGAACAGCACGAGGGTCACGGCGGAGAGCACCGTGAAGGCCATCAGGGTCAGCCGTTCGTCCCACTTGGTGGTCAGTGCCCCGTAGAGCAGGGACCCGAAGGTGCCGCCCATCGTGAGCATGAGCCCGCCGATGATGCCCTGCTGCTCGGTCATCCCGGTCTCCACGAGGAGCCGGGGCGTCCAGGAGTTCGCGAAGTAGAAGCCGAACATGATGACGAAGAAGGCCGCCCACAGCAGGAGGGTCGCGGTGCGGTAGCGGCCGCTGAGCAGCATGCCGACGCTGCTCCGCCGCGCACCGTCGCCGGCCGGGACCGGGCCGAGCTCGACCTCGCCCTCGAGGCGGAGGCGCCGGGCGATGCGGTCGAGCTTCTGCACGGCGCCCGCCGGCCGCCGGGTGCGGAGGTAGTCGACGGACTCGGGCAGCACGGCCAGCACGAGCGCGATCCCCACGAGGGTGAGCAGGCCGCCGGTGAGGAACACGGAGCGCCAGCCGAAGGCGGGGATCAGCTGGGTCGCGCCCATGCCGCCGAGGGTGGCGCCCACGCCGTAGCCCGCGGTGAAGATGCTGACGGCCATGCCGCGGCGGCGGGCGCTGGCGAACTCGCTGGTGATCACCGTGGCGGAGGCGAGGATGCCGCCCACGCCCAGGCCGGTGACGACCCGCCACAGTCCGAGCTCGAGCACGGACCCGGCCGTGGTGGACAGGAACAGGCCGAGGGCGTTGACGGCGAGGGCCAGGACGAGGATCTTCCGCCGGCCGTACCGGTCCGCGAAGGGCCCGAGGACGAGGGAGCCCGCGGCCATGCCGATGAGACCGGCGCTGAGCAGCCAGCCCAGCTGGGATCCGGAGAGCCCGAACTCCTCGGTCACGGACGTGGCCGTGAACGCCATGGCCAGGACGTCGTAGCCGTCGAGGGCGTTGAGGAACGTGGTCACCGCGATGATGAGCCACTGGTACGACGACATCCTGGATGCGTCGATCTGGTGTCGGATGTCCATGGGGAATGCCTCTCAGGGGACGTCGATGGTGAGGACGGCGGCCGGGCGCCCGCCGGGAACGGTCTCCGGCGCGGCGGAGACGACCCGCGAGACGCAGCAGCACATGGACGTGCCGGCCTGCTTCTGGCGGTCCGAGTAGAACACGTCGCGGTGGTCGATCTGCCCGGCCAGGCCGAGGACCTTGACCTGGCAGAGCCCGCACTCGCCCTTGCGGCAGTCGGACATCATGTCGATCCCCTCCCGCTCGAGGGCCTCGAGCAGGGACTCGTCGGGGCCGACGACGGTCTCGGCGCCCAGCCGGGGGACGCGGACCACGAACGGCTCGGCCTCGAACCAGCCGCTGTTGCCGAAGGTCTCGTAGCGCAGGTTCGTGGGGTCCAGCTCCCGCCCGGCCCAGGCGCGGCGCACCGCGTCCATGAGCCGGATGGGGCCGCACATGTAGAGCTCGGCGCTCTCCGGCACGCCGGCCACGAGGGCCGGGAGGTCGAGCGAGCCGCCCTCGTCGTCGATGTGCGCCTCGAGCCGGTCCCCGTGCAGGGCGGCCAGGTCGTCGAGGTAGGCCATGGCGGCCCGGGAGCGGGCGACGTAGACGAGGCGGTAGTCCGCGCCGAGCCGGCGCAGCAGCGCGGCCATCCCGGCGATCGCGGTGATGCCGATGCCGCCGGCCAGCAGGACGTAGGCGGGGGCCCCGACGCGCAGCGGGAAGTTCTGCAGCGGCTGGGTGATCTCGAGGACCTGCCCGGGCTCGAGTCCGTGCATGAACACGGAGCCGCCGCGGGAGGTGGGGGTGCGGAAGACGCTGACGGCGAGCTGCGCGCCGTCAGCGTCGGCGTCGACCACGGAGTAGGAGCGCACCTGCTGCTCGCCGTGGACGAGGACGCGGACGTCCACGTGCTCGCCCGGCCGCACCGGGCGGGGCTGGTCGGGGCGCAGGACGACGCGCCGGATGCCGGCGGCGACGTCCTCGACGGCGACGACGGCGGCGTTCTGCCAGACCTCGTGCTGGGAATCGGCCACGGTCGCTCCTCAGGCCCCGGCGGGGGCGGTCGGGGCGGCGGCGAGGCGGCCCTCCGCCTCGAGCGCCCGCTCGAGGAGCCGGCGCACCCACATCCCGCCCATGTCGATGTTGAGGTTGTAGAACTCGTGGTCGGGGTTGGCGTCGATGGCCGCCTGCTGGGCCTGCAGCATGGCCTCGTCCTCGCCGAACACCCCGTGCACGCCGTTGCGCAGCTGGGTGGTGATGAGCTGGCTCTCCAGGCGGTAGTTGCGCATGAAGGCCCAGAAGTAGTGGCAGGAGCGGTCCGTCTCCGGGGTGATCGTGTTCATCACGTAGCCGTTGACCCCGCGGGAGCGGTCCCCCTCGGGCGCCCCGGTCCCGGCCTCGGCCACGCCGACGTCGATGCAGATGGTGGACGGGAAGGTGTAGTGGATGATCTGCCAGCGGTCCACCTTGCCCTCGAAGCCGGGGAACTTGTCCCGCATGTTCTTGAGCCAGAAGGGCGGGGCGTCGATGTTGCGCATCCAGCGCGTCACGGTCACGGAGTGCTCGTCGTGGGTGGTCTCGAACTCCGATTCGGACAGCTCCTCCTGGCCGATGCTGGAGGAGTGCACGAACTCCTCGTGCGTGAGGTCCATGAGGTTGTCGAGGACCAGCTGGTAGTTGCAGGGGGCGTGGATGGTCTCGCCGTCGCCGGCCCACTCCGCGCTGTCCATCTGGTGCATGTCGGGCAGCAGGGCGGGGTCCGCCTGCGTGGGGTCGCCGAGCCAGACCCACACGTAGCGGTGGCGCTCGAGCACCGGGTAGGACGGCACGGTGGCGGAGGGGTTCAGCGTCTCCTGGGCGGGCATCGAGGTGCACCGTCCGGCGGCGTTGTAGCGCAGGCCGTGGTACGGGCACTGGATCTCGTCGCGGCCCACGAGCCTGCCCTGGGACAGCGGGGCGAGCCGGTGCCAGCAGGCGTCCGCCAGGGCCACGGGGCGGCCGTCCTCGGTGCGGTACAGGGCCAGCGGACGGCCCGCGACGGTGCGGGAGAGGATGCCCTTGCCGGTGATCTCGTGGTCCCACCCGGCGACGTACCAGGCGTTGAGCGGGTGGGACAGGAGCTTGGCGGTGGTGGTGGTCTTCGTGGCGGAGACGGTCATGGTGCGGTCCTCTGCTGGGCGGTCCGGGGAGAGCACGATCCACTCACTATCCCGATAGATAGTGGTGGTGCAGGACACACAATACCTATGTCCATAGTGAGTGACAAGGGTCACGAGGCGCGGCTCCCGGCTAGGCTCTTCACGACGACCCCCGATTCGACGGAAGGAACCGCCCGTGAGCCTCCGCTCGGCCCTGCTGGCACTGCTCTCCTCGGGGCCGCTGACGGGCTACGACGTGGTCAAGCAGTTCAGCTCCTCCGTGGGCCACGTGTGGCACGCCCCCGACTCGCAGATCTATCCGGAGCTGCGCAAGATGCACGCGGAGGGGCTGCTCACGAGCCGGCCCGTCCCGTGGGGCTCGCGCGGGGCCACCAAGACGGAGTACTCGATCACGCCCGAGGGCGAGCGCGCCCTGCGGCAGTGGCAGGACCAGCCGCTCGGCTACGTCCGGGAGCGGGACCCCGCCCACCTGAAGGCCGCCTACTTCGAGTGGGCCTCCCCCGGGGCCGCGGCCGCGCAGCTGCGCGCCCACCTCGAGCACTACCGGGACCAGCGCGCCCAGGCGCTCCAGCAGATCATGGCGCTCCAGGACCGCACGAGCCCCACGCTCGCGCGCCGGCTGGCGGCCAATCCGGAGGACCAGTGGGAGCGGATCACCCGGTTCAAGGTCTTCGCCTACGAGGGCCAGGTGGCCCGCGCCGACCAGGAGATCGCCTGGGCCGAGCACGGCCTGCGGCTGCTCGAGGAGCTGGGCGAGCTCGGCGGGTCCGGCACCGTCTGAGACCCGGTCGCCACCCGGGTCCCCGCGCCGCGGACCGCCCGGGTCGCCCCGTGACGCGCCCGGCGCCGCGGCCGGCCCCGTTCCCGCCGCGCGCACCGGCCCGTGCGTAGGCTGGACGGACCCCCTGCTCCCGGCCCCAGGACAGACCATGACCCGCTCGCCACTGCCCCGCCCCCTCGTCCCGGTCCTGTGCGCCGCGCTCCTCCTGACCGGCTGCGCCCAGAGCGCCGGTCCGGGCTCGGCGGCGACGCCGGCCGCGGACGCGTCGTCGTCGGCCCCCTCCCCGACCCCCACGCCGGAGGAGCCCGCGGAGCTGATCGGCGGAGGCACCGAGGTGTTCCCCGACCGGCGGATGGTGGCCCTCTACGGCCGCCCCGGGACCCCGGCGCTGGGCGCTCTCGGGGAGCAGGGTCCCGAGGAGTCGGCCGCCCGGGCGAAGGAGCTCGCCGCCCAGTACGAGCCCTACAGCGAGGTGCCGGTGGTCCCCGCCTTCGAGATCATCGCGACCACGGCGTCCGCGGGCCCCGGCGAGGACGGGGACTACTCCGAGGAGCTCTCGGTCGAGGAGCTGCGCCCGTACGTGGAGGCCGCCGCGGAGCAGGACGTCTACGTGGTGCTGGACCTCCAGCCCGGCCGGCAGGACTTCCTGAGCCAGGCGCAGCAGTACCAGGAGCTGCTCGAGCTGCCCAACGTGGGCCTGGCCCTGGACCCGGAGTGGCGGCTGGGACCGGACCAGGTGCACATGGTGCAGATCGGCTCGGTGGACGCCGCGGAGATCAACGCGACCACGGCGTGGCTGGCCGAGCTGACCCGGGTGAACGACCTGCCGCAGAAGGTGGTGGTCCTGCACCAGTTCGCGGAGTCGATGATCACGGACCGCCACCTCGTGGACGCCTCCCGCCCGGAGCTCGCGCTGGTCCTGCACGCCGACGGCCACGGCACGCCGGAGCTGAAGATGGGGACGTGGGAGCGGCTGCAGCAGGGCCTGCCGGAGGGGATCCGGATGGCGTGGAAGAACTTCTACGACGAGGACACGCCCACTTTCACGCCGCAGGAGACGTCCGCGATCGAGCCGCAGCCATGGTTCGTCTCCTACCAGTGAGCCCTGCCGACCTGCCTTCCTCCTGCCTACGATGAGGACGGGCGGCCCGGCAGCCCGCCGGACCGGCGACCGAGGAGGACCCATGAAGGCACTCGTCTACCACGGACCGGGCAGCAAGGCGTGGGAGGAGGTCCCGGCCCCCGCCCTCCAGGACCCCACCGACGTCATCGCGAAGGTCGACACGACCACCATCTGCGGCACCGACCTGCACATCCTCAAGGGCGACGTCCCCGCCGTCGTCGACGGCCGGATCCTCGGCCACGAGGCGGTCGGCACGATCACCGAGGTCGGGGACGCGGTGACCGGGCTGGAGCCCGGTGACCGGATCATCATCCCCGCCGTCACCAACTGCGGGAAGTGCTCCTACTGCAGGAACAACCAGCCCTCCCACTGCCAGACCCTGGGCGGCGTGGGGTGGGTGTTCGGGCACCTCATCGACGGGACGCAGGCCGAGTACGTGCGCGTGCCGTTCGCGGAGACCTCCGTGCACAAGGTCCCCGAGGGGCTCGACGACGAGGACGTCCTGTTCCTCACCGACGCCCTGCCCACGGGCTTCGAGATCGGGATCCTCAACGGCAACACGAAGCCCGGCGACACGGTCGCGATCGTGGGCGCGGGGCCGGTGGGCCTCGGCGCGGTCATGACGGCCAACCTGTGCGGCGCCGGACGCGTCATCACTGTGGACCTCGACGAGAACCGGATGGACAAGGCGCTCGAGCTCGGCGCCACGGACAAGGTCAACGCCGGGGACCCGGACGCCGTCGAGCGGATCAGGGCGCTGTCCCCGGACGGTCTCGGCGTGGACGTGGCCATCGAGGCCGTGGGCGTGCCCCAGACGTTCCGGACCTGCCTGGACGTGGTGCGGCCCTACGGCACGGTGGCCAACGCGGGCGTGCACGGCAAGCCGGTGGAGCTGCCCCTGGACCGGATGTGGATCTCCAACGTCCGCATCAACATGGGGCTCGTGGACTGCCGCACCGTGGGCAACCTGCTGAACATGGTCCGGTCCGGCCGGCTGGACGCGAAGGCGATGGCCACCCACCGCTTCACCATGTCCCAGATGGAGGAGGCCTACGAGCTGTTCGGCAACGCCGCGCAGCACCAGGCGGTGAAGGTGGTCATCACGGCCGGCTGAGCAGCCGGCCCGGCGCTTGCTAGCGTGTGCCCGTGCGGACCGACAGACTTCAGAACCCCCGGCAGCGCAGGACCATCGACCGGCTGGCCCGGTGGCTCGTCCGCGCCCACGGAACCGAGCCGGGCTGGGACGCGCTCGTGCTGGACGTCCTGAGCGTGGGCCGGGACCTGCGGCTGCAGGTGCGGGAGGTCCGCGGCGACCGCACGACCTGCCGCCCCGTGGACGTCGAGGGCCTGCGCAACGCCCCGCGGCGGCTCGCCCGGGCCCTCCAGGAGGACTACGCCGATCTCGTCGACGGGTCGTGGCTCTCCGCCACGCTGATCGTCACCGTGGCGGAGCGGCGCTGGGAGCGCCCCGGCGTGGAGCTCGTGCTGAACTACGGCGACGACCCCGTCCTCCCGGCGCACGCCCCCCACCCTGTCGCCGCGGAGGACTGGCGGAGGCACCTCGGGCACTTCCGGAGGATGGACCGCAAGATCCCGGCCTGGCTGCGGGAGCGCCTGACCGCGGCCGGGCTCGACGTCCCGGAGCGCTGAGCACGCGCTGTTCGCCCTGGGGGGAATGACCCCTTCCGCGGCGCCCCGCCGGTTCCCCCAGCATGCTGAGCGCCTTAGGCTGGTAGCACCTGTTCACCGACCGGAGGGAGAGCCCATGGGACTCGGAGACAAGATCAGCAACGCCGCGGAAAAGGCGAGCGGCACCGCGAAGGAGAAGGTCGGCGACGCCACCGACAACCGCGACCTCCAGGCCGAGGGCCAGGCGGACAAGCTGTCCGGCAGCGCCAAGCAGGCCGGCGAGAACGTCAAGGACGCGGGCAAGAACTTCAAGGACGGAATCTAGCAGCACGGTTCAGCCGTCGAACCACACGGAGGGCCCCGGTGTCGCAGTCGACACCGGGGCCCTTCGCCGTGCTCCGCCTCTCCTCCGCGAGGAGTCGCGTTCCGTCCTCTCCCGCTGCGAGGAGTCGCGTCCTGACCATCCCCCGCCGCCGGGGAGGCGCCACCTGACCTCCCCCGCCTCGAGGGGTCGCGTCCTGTCGGAATGCGCCGCCCGTACGGGCAGATGCCGACCCGCCGGCACGTGGGAGTCACGGATCGCGCCGCGTCACGCGGCGGCGCACCGCGTTCCGGTTGCGATGGCACATCCTAGGTAGCCTGGGGCCATGCCGCAGACCTTCCCGGAGTCCCCGGAGTTCCCGCCCGGCTTCGAGGCGGAGCAGTGCGTCTGGGAGGCGCTGCGGGCGCAGCTCCCCGAGGACGCGGTGCTGATCTCGGGGCAGCGCATCACCGGGGACGAGGTCGAGGCGGAGCTGGACCTCCTGGTGCTGTGGCCGGGTGTGGGCAACGCTGTGATCGAGGTGAAGGGCGGGCAGGTCTCGGTCCGGAACGGGCAGTGGCACCAGTCCGGCCGGGGTGGGGCGCACCGGCTGAAGCGGTCGCCACTGGAGCAGGCCCGGTCCGGGATGCACGCCCTCCTGGACTACCTGGCGCCGCGGCTGTCCCGTGGGGGCGGGCGGACCACGTTCTTCGCGGCCCTGCCCTACACGCGCCTGCCCGAGGACTGGGACGTCCCCGACGCCCCGCGGGACCGGCTGTTCGACTGCACCGACCTGGACGGCATCGCCGGACGGCTGAACCAGGTGCTGCGCCGCAGCACGCAGGCCCACCGCCCACCGGACGCGACCACCGTGGATCTGATCGTCAAGAACCTGCGCCGCACCCACCTGTCCCTGCGCAACGTGCAGGACCTCGCCCGGGAGCTCGAGGACTCCGGCAACCAGCTCACCCAGGAGCAGGAGCGCACCCTGTCCCTGCTGCGGTGGCAGCACCGCGCGCAGATCACCGGAGGCGCCGGTTCCGGCAAGACCCACCTGGCCATGCTCAAGGCCCGCCGGCTGACCCGCGACGGGCACCGCACGGCCCTCGTGTGCTACTCCCGGGGTCTCGCGCGGTACTTCGAGCTGATGTCCCGGGCGTGGCCGGAGGAGGAGCGCCCGGCGTACATCGGACTGTTCCACCGGCTGCCCGTCGCATGGGGCGCGGAGCCCGGCGAGGACGACGACCCCGACTACTGGGAGCACCGGCTCCCCCAGCGGCTCCGGGAGCTGGCCGCCGCCCGTCCGGACGGGGACCGGTTCGACGCGATCGTCGTGGACGAGGGACAGGACTTCGGGGAGCTGTGGTGGGAGGCGCTGGTCCAGTGCCTCGAGGACCCGGAGCAGGACGTGCTGTTCGTGTTCACCGACGAGCACCAGCGCATCTTCGACCGGGACGGGCACGCCCCCATCGACCTCAACCCGTTCCCGCTGGACGACAACCTGCGCAACACCGCCACCATCGCCCGGGCCTTCTCCCCGCTCGCCCGGGAGCCGCAGCGGTGCCGGAACGAGGAGGGCCCGGCGGTGCGGTTCGTCGACGTCGAGCCGGGGGCGGTCCTGGAGCTCGCCGACGACGCCGTGGTCGCCCTCCAGGACGAGGGGTGGGACCCGGGCCGCATCGCCCTGCTGACCACCGGCAGGCGCCACCCGGTGCAGCGGGAGATCGTGGACACGGAGGGCTTCGGCGCCTACTGGGACGGGCATTTCGCGGAGGAGGACGTCTTCTACGGGCACGTCCTGGGGTTCAAGGGCCTCGAGCGCTCGGCCGTGGTCCTGGCGGTCAACGGGTTCCAGGACATGGCCCGAGCCCAGCACATGGTCTACGTGGGCATGTCCCGCGCGAGGTCGTTGCTCGTCGTCGTCGGCCCCCGGGAGGTCGTGGAGGAGGCCGCCGGCCCGGACCTGCTGGCCGCGCTCGACGCGGGCGAGGCGTGGCGCCCGCCCGCGGGCTGACCCGGAGCCGCCCCGACCGGCCGGCCGCTCCCGCCGACCCCTCCCGCCGACCGGCGGGCCAGGCGAGGTCGCTGATCAGCCGCGCCAGGATGTCGTTCATCGCCAGCAGCCCGATGAGCTCGTTGCCCTGCACCACCACCAGGCGGTTGAGGCGGAACCGGGCCATCAGCGCCGCGGCCTGGTTCACGGACAGGTCCTCGCCGACGGTGACCACCGGCTTGACGGCGGCGTCGTAGACGTTGAGGAGGTCCATGTCCCCCTCCTCCGCCACGATGGCCTGCAGCAGCTCGCTGTAGCTGAGCAGCCCGTAGCCTTCGTGCGGGTGCTGCGGCTCCACCACCAGGCTCTTGACCTGGCGGGCGCTCATGGTCGACAGCGCCTCCCGCAGGGTGCTGTAGGGGGAGATGGTGATGACGTCACGCACCATGACGTCCTTGACGGTCAGCACGGGGATCCTCCTGGAGGTCTCGGACGGGGCTCGAACGGGGGGGGGTCAGGCGCCCCCGCGGCGCATGTGCTCCTCGAACCGGGCGACCTGCTGCATGTCGATGCCGGTGAGGTGGTCGATGGGGACCCGACCCTCGACCGCCCCGCGAGCCCGATGCCGAGAGCGGTCACGAGGGGCACGGTGACCTCCGAGGTGGTGACGCCCCGAGGTCGAAGGCGAGGGCCACGACGTACTGCGGCGCCAGCAGGACGAGGACCATGACGACGGCGTAGGCCGCCATGATCACGTAGTACAGCGGTGCTCCCACGGGGATGCGGTACACGCCCAGGGTGATGCCGACCGAGAGCGCGCTGCGGCCTTGGATCGAGTTGGCCAGACCGGTCCCGATCGCCGCGATGTGGGGCACGGTGACGATGTTCGTGGTGACGCCGCCGGAGTCGTAGGCGAGGCCCACGATCTCCGGCCGGGCGACGTACGTGGCGACGAGCACGAGCGCGTAGCCGGGGAGCAGCAACGACTGCACGGCCCAGCCCCGGAGGATGCGCAGGGTGCCGAGGACGAGCACCGAGCCCACGGACACGGACACGGCGACGACGAGGCGCAGGGTGAGGGCCCTGATCCGTCCCTCGCTCGCGAGCTCGGCCTGCTCGGCCACGGCGATCAGCGCCGGCTCGGCGACCGAGGGTGTGAAGCCGATGGCGAAGCCGAACGGGAGCAGCTGCCCCGGGGCGCCGCGGCGGGCCCGGGACCGTCTACCGGGGGCTGTCCGTGGCCCCCACGCCGGACTCGACGCCGGACTCGACGCCGGCGAGCTCCTCCGGGGAGCCGTGCCCGGTGCGCGCCCGGGTGCGGGCGTCGACGGCCAGCAGGGCGAGGACTGCCAGGCAGCCGGCCGCGGCCGCGAGCAGCTGGACCCACCAGTCCCCCCCGGGGGAGAGCAGCGTGCGGTCCCCGAGCTGCCAGGGCCACAGGGCGCGCAGGGCCCCGAGCATGACCCCGGTGAGCGCCAGCAGGGTGACGCGGTGGTGGTGGTCGAGGAGCCACTGCAGACCCTTGACGATGACCACCACGCCCAGGACGGCACCGAGGAGGAACAGGGACAGATAGCCGAGGTCGAGCTCGTCGACGGCCCGCAGCGTCGGCTGGTAGAGCCCGATCGTCAGGAGCAGGAAGGAGCCGGAGAACCCGGGCAGCAGCAGCGCGGACACCGCGACCATGGCCGCGAGCACGATGAGCAGCGGCGCGGGCGCCACCGTGGTGGGCGGGACGGACACGAGCACGAACGCGAGCACGGCCGCGAGCGCCACCAGGGCCGCGTCCCGGACCCGCAGGGCACCGCCCGACAGGCGCAGGGGCACCCCGACGGAAGCCAGGACCATGCCGAAGAACAGCGCCCGCATGGTGACCGGGTGCTCCTCGACGAGGTGGCTCATGGGACCGGCCACGGTGAGCAGGGCCGCGACCATGCCGATCACCACGGGCACCACGATCCGCCAGCGGACCCGGGCCAGGTGGTGTCGCACCCCGGCGGCGCGGTCGGGTCCGAGCAGCGCCTGCCTGCCGGCGGACACCACGTGCCCGGCGGAGTTGATCAGCTCGTCGTAGATGCCGGTCACGAGCGCCACGGTGCCGCCGCTGACGCCGGGGACGGTCTCGACCACGCCGATGAGCGCCCCGCGCACCACGTTGCCCGGGATGCTGCGGCGGACCTCCCCACCGGCGGTGGTCGTGGCGGTGGTCGTGGCGGTGGTCGTGGTGACCGGCGGTGTCGAGGGACGGTCCGGGGGCGACGAGGGCGTCACAGGTGCTCCTGGGCAGGGGGCGAGGGATGCCTTCCAGGGTACCGGGACCGGTCCCCGCCCCTGCCGGTGTGCCGTGGGTCACCCGTGCGTAGACTGGCCCGACCGCACGCGTCGTCGACCCAGGAGCCCGCCATGAGTCCCCACCACGCCGGTCCGGCCCTGATCGGCGGCACGTCCTGCCGCCGGCTCCTGACGGCGGACGCCGTCCGCGCCCGGCAGGTCTGAGCCGTCATGAGCGACGTCGTCGTCGCCACCGACCACGGGCAGATGCCCGTCCACGTGGCGGTGCCCGACGGCCCCGGCCCCTGGCCCGGTGTGGTGCTCGTGCACGACTTCACGGGGATGAGCCAGGACCTGCGCCACCAGGCGGACTGGCTGGCGGGCGAGGGGTTCCTGGCCGTCGCCCCGGACCTCTTCCACTGGGGCGGCCGGCTGCGCTGCCTGCGCACGATCATGAAGGACATCGGCGCCCGCCGGGGACGGACGTTCGACGACGTCGAGGCGGCCCGGTCCTGGCTCGCCGCGCGCCCGGACTGCACCGGCCGGATCGGGGTCATCGGCTTCTGCATGGGCGGCGGCTACGCGCTCGCGCTCGCCGCCGAGCACGGGTTCTCGGCCGCGAGCACGAACTACGGCGGGTGCCCCGAGGGCGCCGAGCAGTGGCTCCCGAGCGCCTGCCCGATCGTGGGCAGCTACGGCGGGGCGGACACCACGCCGCTGGGCGCCGACGCCGGCCGCCGCCTGGAGGGCATCCTCACGGAGACGGGGGTGGAGCACGACGTCAAGATCTATCCCGGCGTGGGCCACGGCTTCATGAACGACCACGCCCCCGACGACCTCTCCCCGATGCTGCGGGTGCTCGGCCGGTTCAGCCGCACCGCCTACGACGACCCCGCCACCCAGGACGCCCGGCGCCGGATCGTCGCGTTCTTCGACCGGCACCTGCGCGAGCAGACCGACCCGGACGCCCCGCAGGACTCCGAGAGCTGAGATCCCGGCGCGCCGGCGGCCGCACGACACGGATGACGGGGTGCGACGACGAATGCACGACGTGTTGTTGTTCACGCGCCCGGCAGGGACGGCCGTCACAGAACACCACCCTTGACCGACCCGGGACAACCGGTGCAGGTTGCCGACCGGATGAGGGTGTGACCAACCTCAAGACGCCGGAGCTGTTTGTCAAATCGGGGCGGCCGCACGGGTCGCCCCGGACAGTGCACCATGGAAGCACACGAAGACGACAACGACGATGGGAGGTGGCGTCATGACCGCTGCTGAGAAGTGGATGACCGACCTGAGCCAGATCCAGCCCGGCGACCGGCTCGAGATCTGGGACGAGTTCTACGAGAGCTGCGTCGGCACCGTGGGACAGGTCTCGCACCCCCTGGGGGTCCTGTGGATCCTCGAGGCCGGCACCGGCGTCCGCCGGCTGTTCTCCTTCGAGGGCTGCCGCCTGCGCCCCGCGCCCCTGGCCCTCGCGGCCTGACCGGACACGGTCCACGACGCCCGACCGGGCCGGCTCCCACCGGCACCCGGTCGGGCGTCGTCGTGTCCTGGGCCCGTCCGGCCGCGCACGGCAGGATGGTGCCATGAGCATCCTCATCGGCCTGGACATCGGCGGCACCACGACCCACGGCCTGCGGGCCGAGGACGGCCACCCGGTGCGGGAGGCGGTCGGCGGCAGCGCGAACGTGCAGAACGTCAGTCCCGGCCAGGCCTCCCGCGCCCTGGCGGACGTCCTCGGCGAGCTGGGGGCCTCCGCCGCGGACGTGGTCGTGGCGGGGGCGGGCGGCGTCGACACTCCCGCGGACGCCGAGGCGCTGCGAACGCTCATCGCCCCCCACACGGGTGCGGCGCGGATCGTCGTCGTGCACGACACCCGGCTGGTCCTGGCCGCCGGCGGGTCCAGCACCGGCATCGCGGTCATCGCCGGCACCGGCTCCGCCGCCTGGGGTGCCGCCCCGGACGGCCGGGAGGCCCGCGCCGGCGGCTGGGGGCACCTGCTGGGCGACGAGGGCAGCGGCTACTGGCTGGGCCGCGAGCTCGTGCGCCGCGCCCTCGCCCGGCTCGACGACGGACTGCGACCCGACGCCCTGGACGCCGCGGTGCTGGCGCACTGCGGGCTCGCCGAGCCCGGGGCCCTCATCGAGCGGTTCCACGGCGGCACGGACCGAGGATTCTGGGCCGGGCTCTCCCGGGTCGCCTTCGAGGCCGCCGGGCACGACGACGACGCCCTGCGCCTGGTGGACCGCGCGGCCGGCGCGCTGGCCGACCTCGCCGCCACCGTGTCCCGGCGGCTGGACCTGACCGGCCCGGTGGTGGTGGGCGGCGGCCTGGCACGGCACCAGCCGCTGCTGCGGCACCGGCTGCAGGAGGCCGCCGCGGCCCGCGGGCTCGGGGAGCTGCGGGTGCTCGACCGCGACCCCGTGCACGGCGCCCTGGCCCTCGCCGACCTCCGGTGACGGAGGAGCCGCCCGGGGAGCCCTACCCTGAACGGGTGACCACCCTCGCTCCCGTCCGCAGCCCGAGACTGCGCCCGACCGTCTACGTGCTGGCCGCCGTCGTCTCCGTCCAGTTCGGCGGGGCCCTCGCCGCCGTCCTGGTGCCCCTGATCGGGGCGTCCGCCACGGTGACCATGCGGCTGCTCATCAGCGCGGTGCTCATGTTCGCGGTCATCCGGCCGCGGCTGCGCGGCCGGAGCCGGGAGGCGTGGCGGTCCGGACTGTTCTTCGGGGCGGCCCTGGCGGGCATGAACTTCGCGTTCTACCAGTCCCTGGCCACCCTGCCGCTGGGCGTGGCCGTGACCATCGAGTTCCTGGGCCCCCTCACCCTGTCCGCGGTGCTCTCCCGCCGCGCCCGGGACGTCCTCGCCGTGGCGGCGGCCCTGTGCGGGATCGTGCTCATCTCCCAGGCCCTCACCGTGCCGTGGGCGGAGCTCGACCTCGCCGGCATCGCCTGGGCGGCGCTCGCCGGGGCAGGCTGGGCCGCCTACATCCTGGGCAGCCGATCCGCGGGCCGGCACTTCGCCCAGCTGGACGGTCTCGCCGTGGCCCTGGTCGTGGCCGCCGTCCTGGTCACCCCGGTGGGCGTCCTCACGGCGCACGCCCCCGCCCTGACGTGGGGCGTGCTGGGCGCGGGGGTGGGCATCGCGATGCTCTCCTCCGTGGTCCCCTACTCCCTCGAGCTGCTGGCGCTGCGGGCCATCCCGCCCAAGGTCTTCGGGATCCTGCTGAGCCTGGAGCCCGCGGTCGCAGCGCTCGCGGGTCTGCTGGTGCTCGGCCAGGCGCTCGCGGGCCTGCAGCTCGTCGGCATGGGCCTGGTGGTGGCCGCGAGCGCCGTGGTCATGGTGGGCGGGGACACGCCCGAGCTCGGGCCGGAGGCCGCGGCGGGCCCGGCACGCACGGAAAAATGATCAGCCACCTGTTCAATGTCGGACGTCCGTGATGGGATGAACCCATGGAAGCCAACGAGATCATGGACCGCATCCGCTCCGCCCGGGACCACGCCCTGGAGCAGGAGCGCGAGGAGCGCAGCAACATCGAGAACGCCGACACCGCGGACAAGCAGGGCGCCGCGAGCGTGCGCCTGGCCACCCGGCAGGCCGTGCGGGAGGCCTTCGACGACATCCTCGGCGAGAGCACCGACCCGGAGCAGGACGGCTGAGCTCTCGAACGGCTGAGCACGCGGACGGCATGACGAGCGTCCCCGGAGCCCTCCGATGATCCGCACGGCCGTGGTCGGCGCGGGCATCGTGGGCCTCGCCGCCGCGCACGCCCTGCGGGCGCGCGGCGCCGACGTCACCCTCTACGAGTCCGGGCCGCCGGGCGGCGGGCAGTCCGCCGGGCAGGGCCGGATCTTCCGGCACGCCCACGAGGACCCCCGGCTGGTGGCGCTCGTCGTCCGCAGCCGGGCCCTGTGGCGGGAGTGGGAGCAGGAGTTCGGCGTGGAGCTGGTCTCCCCCGACGGCGCCGTGGCGATCGGGGACGGGGTCGAGGAGAAGCTCCGCACCCTGGAGCCGTTCGCGGACGTCCCCGTGCGGCGCCTCTCGCCCGAGGAACTGCACGGCCGGCTGCCGTTGCTGGCCGACTGGACCGGCCCCGCCATGCTGGACGCCCACGGCGGCGCCATCCGCACCCTCGACGCCGTCGGGGCCCTGGCGCACCGGCTCGAGGCGTCGATGCTGCGCGAGCACGTGCTCTCGGTGCGGCGCACGAGCACCCGGACGGTCGAGGTGCGCACCGGGACCACCTGCGAGACCTACGACCACGTGGTGCTGTGCGCCGGCCGGGGCACCGCCCCGCTGGCCCGTGGCGCCGGGCTCGACCTGCCCGTGGAGGTCGGCGCGCACGTCCGCCTCACCTTCGCGCCGGCGTCCGACGGATCGGTCCTCGGCAGCACGGCACCTGGTGCCGGCCGCGGCCTCCCGACCTTCCAGGACGGCAGCGGGGCCTTCGGGGAGACCGGCGTGTACGCGGCTCCGTACCCGGACGGCCGCCACGTCTCGGTGGGACTCAGCGCCGACACGCCCGCCCACCCGGACGGCGGTCTCGTCGATCCCGCGGCGCTGGCCGACCTGGCCGACCGGACCGTGGCCTACGTGCGGCGCGCCCTGCCGGGCCTGGACCCGCGGCCGGTGGACCACGTGCACTGCTGGGTCACCCGGTTGCCGTGGGGTGACGACGGCGTGGGGATCTGGTCCGAGGACGGGCTCACCGCCCTGGCCGGGCACAACCTCTTCAAGCAGGCCCCCGCGCTCGGCGAGGCGCTCGCGGAGACCGTGCTGACCGGCGCGGTCCCCGGAAACCTCCACCACGAGGAGCGGCTGGGTCGTCCGGCCGGCTGAGCGGTCAGGCCGGCCGAGCGGGCCGTTAGCGCGTCCGAGCGGACCCCTAGCCTGGAACGTGCCGGAGATCACAGCGCACCGTGTCCGGGTCCCGGACCCCGCAGAGGATCCCCGGCGGTACCGCTGCACCCGACCCGCGGAAGGACCCTCGTCATGACCACGCACACCGAACCCTGGCCGGTCGGCTCACCCTGCTGGGTGGACCTGATGGCCTCCGACCTGGGGCGGACCCAGGCCTTCTACCGCGACGTGCTCGGCTGGACCTACTCCGAGTCCCAGCCCGAGTACGGCGGCTACTGCAACGCCCTGCTCGACGGGCGGACCGTCGCCGGGCTCTCCCCCACCATGGAGGGAATGGAGAACGCCCCGCACGTGTGGTCCGTCTACCTGGCCACCGAGGACATCTCCACCCACGCCGCCCGGGCGGTCGAGGCCGGGGCCACCCCGGTGTTCGAGCCCATGGAGGTCGGGGCCTTCGGCTCCATGGGGATGTGGGTCGACCGCACCGGGGCGGCCTTCGGCATGTGGCAGGCCCACGAGCACACCGGCTTCGGCGCGTACGGGGAGCCCGGCGCGGTGACCTGGTGCGACCTCATGACCGGCGACCCCGCAGCCGCCCAGGGCTTCTACGCCGCGGTCTTCGGCTACACGTACCAGGACATCGGCGACGAGAGCATGCCCTACGCCCTGTTCACCGTTCCCGGGGGCCAGATGCCCGCCGGCGGCATCGGCGGTCTCGATCCCCGGGCCGGTGACGCCCAGCCCGGCTGGTCGGTCGCGTTCCAGGTCGAGGACGTCGACGCCGCCGCGCGGCGCGTGCGCGAGTCCGGAGGGTCGGTCACCCAGGAGCCGTTCCACTTCGAGTACGGGCGGATGGCGGTCGCGACCGGCCCCGACCAGGAGGTCTTCGCGGTGATGACCCCGAAGGAGGACATGTAGGTGCCGCGCCGGGGCGCCTCAGACCCGGTCGAGGCGCCCCAGGGCCGCGGAGACCGGTCGGGCGCCGGCCAGGCCCGGAAGAGCGGCGAGAGTCTCGTCGAGCCGCAGCAGGTCGGCACGGGCGGCCGGATCGGCGAACAGCCGCTGGACCCACGTCCCGATCGGGCCGGGGTCGCAGTAGCGGGTCCCGGGCCAGTCCCACCGGGCCGTCCCGGAGCGCGCGAGCCGGCGCGCACTCGCGCTGCGGGCCAGCCGGGCCGCGGCCTCCTCGGCGAAGAACGCCAGGTGGCGTTCCTTGAGGCGCACGATCTCTCGAGCCGTCCCGGCCCACCGGGGCTCGACGGCGCCCAGCCGGCGGTGGACCGCGGCGAGCACGGCGGTGTCGAGCCCCCCGGTGACCATCTGTCCCCCGGTGACGTCGGCGCCCAGGAGGTTGCTCGCCACCGCGCCGAGCGCGGGCCGGGCCCGCTCGTCCCAGCTCCGCCGCCACCGCCCTCCGGTGGTGTCGGCGGGCTCCCCGACCGTGCGCCCGTTGGCGGCCAGGACCGCGGCGAGGGTCTCGGCGAGCCAGTGCTGCTCGTAGGCCCACGCGGTGAGGAAGGCGGTCACCCGGGACTCGGCGTGGGTGGGGGTGACCAGGAGGTCCCGCAGCCGGTCCAGCAGGCCGCGCTCGACGCGCCACAGGTGCGCCAGCACGTCGAGCGTCCCGGGCGCGAGCCCGCGCACGCTCTCCAGGTCGAGGTCCGCGGGGCGCAGCTCGTAGGGCTCGCACGCAAAGGCCCGCACGTCGAAGCGGGGACCGCCCTCGTCGACCGCGGCGGTCGCGCTCACGCCGGCACGCCCCGGGCGTCCAGGGCGTCGGCCACGACGGTGAGGCCGTCCATCCCGGGCAGCTTGGCAATCTGGCGGTCGATGGCCTCGACCTCCTTGCGGCCCGCCGTCCCGGAGAAGAGGTGGCCCATGACGTGGGTGACCTCGTCCTCGGGCGAGACGCCGGAGCCGACCGGCTGCCACGCCGTGCGCAGGGCCAGGCGGGCCAGCTTCTGTGCCCTCGGGTTGTCCTGCAGCCGGGCCCGGGCCTGGGTCGTGTAGAACGCGATGTGCTTGGTCTCCTGCGCGGCGATGCGCCGCAGCAGCGGGGCGAGCACCGGGTGGTCCTCCAGCGCGGCCAGACGCCGGTAGGCGGCGGCCGCGGACCGCTCGTTCACCGCGCCCCAGAGCATGTGCACGGCGACGAAGTCCGTGCCCACGATGTTGGACAGCAGCGACTGCTTCACCGGGCCGACCCGGTCGCGCCAGCCGAGCTTGACCCGCTTGGCCTTGAGCTCGTCGTAGGCCACGGTGATGCCGTGCAGGTCCAGCACGTGGGCGAGGGCCTCGCCGTGCCAGAACTCCTCCCGGTTCCACATGGTCATGAAGGTGCTGACCTCCGGGTCCTTGCGGGAGGGGCTGACGAGCATGTCCCGCAGGTAGCAGACGGTGTGGAACTCGACGTCGCACATGTACCGCAGCGTGCGCAGCGTCTCCGGGGGCAGGGGGTCCTCGCGCAGCGCGTCGAGTCCCAGGTCGTCCCAGTGCAGACTGGTGGACTCGTCGGCGAACCGGTCGATGTCGAAGGCCATGACGCCTCTTCTCCTCCTCGTTGGGGTGGTCTCACGAGGATGTTCGGCGCCGCGGCGGCATCGGATGGGTCGGCCGGGCCCCGACCTGCCTCAGAAGTCCGCCGCAGGCGCTCCGTCCCTCGACGGGGACTCACCACGATCCAGGGCGGGCACGTCCATCACCAGTGCGTGGAAGACCTCCTCCGCCTCCGCCGCGGGAACCACCCTGTTGGGGTCGTGGACGTCCGGCACCCACGGCATGGTCCCGATGCTGATGTTCTGCTGCGGAACGCGGGCGAGGCCCGCTCCGAGCCTCGCCATGGTGGGAACCCGCGCCAGGTCCGTGTCGGTTCGCACCGACGAGGTCACGGCATCGAGGAACGAGTGGGCCCTCCGAGGGTGCGTGGCCAGCTTCCGGTCCCTGACGCGGTCCACGATCGTGTACATCACCGTCTGCTGGTTGCCCATGCGCCCGATGTCGCTGCCGTCCCCGATGCTGTAGCGCGTCCGGGACCAGGCCAGCGCCTGGTCCCCGTCCAGCACCTGCTCACCGCCCGGGAGGTCCAGCTCCGCCTTCGGGTCGAAGAGCGGCTCCGGCAGGTCCACCGGGAGCCCGTCCAGGGAGTCGACGATGCGGGCGAAGCCTTCGAAGCGCAGCTCGAGGAAGTGGTCCAGGGACACACCGCTCAACGACTCCACCGCCGTGATGAGGCATCCGGCCCCGGCGCCCAGCGCACCGTTGATCATGCCGTAGTAGCAGGAGTACAGGTCGTCGAGGTCCTCGGCGCACGCGGGGAGGTCCAGCACGGTGTCCCGCGGGATCTGGATCGCATCGATCCGGGTGCGGTCCTCGCTGAGGTGGACCAGCACCAGGGAGTCGGCCCGGTCCCCCATCAGCGGATCGTCGTCCCGGGCGTCGGAGCCGACCATCAGCACATTGACCCCGCGCCCGGCTGCGGCGCCCGCGGGCGCGTCACCCGCCTCCTCCCGCATCAGCTCGACCGTGTCGATGTTCGCGGCCAACCGGGCGAAGCGCACTGCCGTGGCCGACACCGTGGCCGCCGCGAGCAGGGAGAGCACGACACACAGCGTCATGGTCAGCCGGCACCACCGTGGCAGTGCGCGAAACGAAGGCAGGCAGCGGGGGGAGATCGGCATAGGGATCCAGGATCGTCTCGGGTCGTCACCGGGGCGCCGCTCGCGCTCCGGACATCAGCCCCGAACTGTAGGAGACCGCGCTGGGTGCCGCCTGAACCGATCCCCGGCCGGGACGCGCGGGGGTTCGGGGACGGTGGCCAGCGCGGCCCCTCCTGGACCCGTCCCGTCCGCTGCGGGCGCCTCCCCGGGGCAACAGGCCGGTCGCGATCGCCGGATCCCGCTACGGTCGCCGGGCGGGGCTGAGCACCCGCGGGACGTAGCGGACGGGCTCGAAGGTCCTGGCCACGAGGTCCCGCAGGGCTTCCAGGGTCCCGGGGACGACGCCGGCGGCCCGCAGCTGCACCAGGACGTTGCCGATCGCGGTGGCCTCGACCGGCCCGGCGTGGACGGGGCGGCCGGTGCGGTCGGCGGTGAGCTGGCACAGCAGGGCGTTCTGCGACCCGCCGCCCACGATGTGCACGGTGCGGATGCTCCGCCCGGAGAGCCGCTCGGCCTGCTCGATCGTGGTGGCGTACGCCGCGGCCAGGGACTCCAGGATGGAGCGCACCACCTCGGCGCGGGTGCGCGGGGGCTCGGCGTCGTTCTCGTGGCACCAGGCGGTGATGCGGGCGGGCATGTCCCCCGGGGCGGTGAAGCGGTCGTCGGTGGCGTCGAACACGGGCACGGGACGGCTCACGGCGGCGGCCTCGGCGAGCAGGGCCGCGAGGTCGCTGCTGCGCTGGGCGTCGGTGGCCCCGGGTCCGTCCCAGGTGCGCATGGACTCGGTGAGCAGCCACAGCCCGGAGACGTTCTTCAGGTACCGCACCCGTCCGTCCACGCCGCCCTCGTTGGTGAAGTTCGCCGCCCGGCTGTCCTCGCTGAGCACCGGGGCCTCCAGCTCGATGCCGACCAGCGACCAGGTCCCGGAGGAGATGAAGGCCGCGTCCTCGGCGGTGCTCGGCACGGCGGCCACGGCGGAGGCGGTGTCGTGGGAGCCCACGGCGGTGACCGGCATCCCCGGGCCGGCACCCAGCTCGGCAGCCACTCCTGGCAGCAGCGCACCGATCGTGGTGCCGGGGGCGACGACGGGGGCGAGCAGCCCCCGGGCGAGGCCGAGCTCACCCAGCAGCCCGGTGTCCCACTGCCCGGTGCGGGCGTCCAGCAGTCCGGTGGTGGAGGCGTTGGTGGCCTCGGCGACCTGCTGCCCGGTGAGCCAGTAGGCGATGAGGTCGGGGATGAGCAGGGCCCGGTCGGCCACGTCCAGGTCCCCGGCGACCCGGTCGGCGGCCAGCTGGAAGACCGTGTTGAACGGCAGGTGCTGCAGTCCGTTGCGGGCGTAGAGCTCCTCCGGCGGCACCTGCCCGTGCACGGCCGCCACCCCGGCGGCGGTGCGCTCGTCCCGGTAGTGGTAGGGCACCCCGAGCATCCGCCCGTTCCGGAGCAGGGCGTAGTCCACCGCCCAGGAGTCGACGCCGACGGAGACGACGTCGTCCCCCCGCAGGGCCTGGGCCAGTCCCGCGGTCAGGGACCGGTGGAGCTCGGTGATGTTCCAGTGCAGCCCGGCCCGGTCCCCCTCGTGCAGGCGCACGGGCTGGTTGGGGAAGCGGGCCACGTGGCGCAGGCGCAGGCGCCCGTCCTCGAGGCCGCCGAGGATCACGCGCCCGCTGGTGGCCCCCAGGTCGACGGCGGCCACCGCCGCGGTGGTGCGCACGGGGCTCACCGGAGGAACGCGGCGGCCACGCCGGCGTCGACGGGCACGTGCAGCCCCGTGGTGTGGGAGAAGTCGGCGGTGCACAGGGCGAACACCGCGTTGGCGACGTTCTCGGGCAGGACCTCCCGCTTGAGCAGGGTCCGCTGGGCGTAGTACGCGCCCAGCTCCTCCTCCGGCACGCCGTAGACGGCGGCGCGCTTGGCGCCCCAGCCGCCGGCGAAGATCCCGGAGCCGCGCACCACGCCGTCGGGGTTGATGCCGTTGACCTTGACGCCGTGCTCGCCCAGCTCGGCGGCGAGCAGCCGGACCTGGTGGGCCTGGTCGGCCTTGGTGGCGGAGTAGGCGATGTTGTTGGGGCCGGCGAAGATCGAGTTCTTCGAGGAGATGTAGACGATGTCCCCGCCCATGTCCTGGTCGATGAGCACGCGGGCGGCGTTCTTGGAGACCAGGAAGGAACCCTTCGCCATGACGTCGTGCTGCAGGTCCCAGTCGGCCTCGGTGGTCTCCAGCAGCGGCTTGGACAGCGACAGGCCGGCGTTGTTGACCACCAGGTCCAGCCCGCCGAAGGCCAGGACGGCGTCGGTGATCGCGGCCTGCACGGCGGCCTCGTCGGAGACGTCGATGGCGACCCCGACGGCCACGTCGGTCCCGCCGAGCTCGGCGGCGGCGGCGCGGGCCTTGTCCGCGTCCAGGTCGGCGATGACCACGCAGGCGCCCTCGGCGGCCAGGCGGGTGGCGATGGCCTTGCCGATCCCCGAGGCCGCGCCGGTCACCAGGGCGATCCGGGTGGCCAGCGGCTGGGGCTTCGGCATGCGGGCGAGCTTGGCCTCCTCCAGGGCCCAGTACTCGATGCGGAACTTCTCGGCCTCGTCGATCGGTGCGTAGCTGGAGATGCCCTCGGCCCCGCGCATGACGTTGACGGCGTTGAGGTAGAACTCCCCGGCGACCCGGGCGGTCTGCTTGTCCTTGCCGAAGGAGAACATCCCCACCCCGGGGACCAGCACGATCGCCGGGTCCGCCCCGCGGAGGGCCGGGGACTCCTCGGTGGCGTGGCGGTCGTAGTAGGCCTGGTAGTCGGCGCGATAGGCCTCGTGCAGCTCCTTCAGCCGGGCGATCGAGTCCTCGACCGGGGCGCCGGCGGACAGGTCCAGGACCAGGGGCTTGACCTTGGTGCGCAGGAAGTGGTCCGGGCAGGAGGTGCCGAGTGCGGCCAGGCGCGGGTGCTCGGCGGCGGCGAGGAAGTCCAGCACCCGGGCGTCGTCGGTGAAGTGGCCGACCTGCGGGCGGTCGTGCGAGGCCAGTCCGCGGATCACCGGGGCCAGGGCCGCGGCCTTGGCGCGGCGCTGCTCCTCCGGCAGGGCCTGGTACCCGTCCAGGACCGGGCCGAAGGGCTCGGGGCTGGAGTGCTGGTCGATGTAGGCCTCGGCGGTGTCGATGATCCAGCGGGAGCGGGTCTCGGCCTCCTCGGACGTCTCGCCCCAGGCCGTGATGCCGTGCCCACCGAGGACGCAGCCGATCGCCTGCGGGTTCGCGTCCTTGAGCGCCGCGATGTCCAGGCCCAGCTGGAAGCCGGGGCGGCGCCAGGGGACCCACACGACCTTCCCGCCGAAGATCTCGGCGGTGAGCCGCTCCCCGTCGGCGGCGGTGGCGACCGCGATGCCGGAGTCGGGGTGGAGGTGGTCCACGTGGGCGGCGTCGACCAGGCCGTGCATGGCCGTGTCGATCGACGGCGCCGCCCCGCCCTTGCCGTGCAGGCAGTAGTCGAAGGCCGCGACCATCTCGTCCTCGTGCTCGACCCCGCGGTAGACGCCGGTCAGCGCACGGACCCGGTCCAGCCGGAGCGCGGCCAGGCCCTTCTCGGTCAGGGTGCCGAGGTCCCCGCCGGAGCCCTTGACCCACAGCAGCTCGACGTCCTCGCCCGTGACGGGGTCGGTCGCGGTGCCCTTGGCGGAGGTGTTCCCGCCGGCGTAGTTGGTGTTCTTCGGGTCCGCGCCGAGCCGGTTGGAGCGGGAGATCAGGTCGGCGACGACGGAGTGGGTGATGGTGTGCATGATCAGGGGTCTCTCTCAGATCGGTCGGCGGGAAAAGCGGAAGGAGGACGGGTGGGGCAGCCCGGCAGGACCGGCATCACGGCGGCCGGAGGCGACCAGGGCTCCGCAGTCGGGACGCGGCGGGGCTGCCGCCACGCGGCGGAGGACGCGGCAAGGGGTCAGGAGGCCCAGGAGGCCTGGGTGCCGCCGACGCGCTCGACGGCCAGGCGCTGCTGGTGGCCCGAGGCGGCATAGGCGGCCATCGGGTCCGCCGGCAGCCCCCGGGACTCCCGCCAGGCCGCCAGGGCAGGCCGGACGTCGGTGTAGAAGGCGTCCATCAGCACCTGGTGGGCGCCGAGCACGTCCCCGGTCTCCTGTGCCGCGGTCAGCGCCACCCGGTCGAGCAGCAGCGCGCGGGCGGTCATCTCCTGGACGTTGAGCACCGAGCGGATCTGGCCGGGGATCTTCTCCTCCACGTTGTGGCACTGGTCGAGCATGAAGGCCACGCCCGAGGCCGGGTCCAGGGCCCCGCCGCGGACGACCTCGACCATGATCCGGAAGAGCTGGAAGGGATCCGCCGCCCCCACGATGAGGTCGTCGTCGGCGTAGTTGCGGGAGTTGAAGTCGAAGGAACCGAGCTTGCCCAGCCGCAGCAGCTGCATCACGATGAACTCGATGTTGGTGCCCGGGGCGTGGTGGCCGGTGTCCAGGCACACGAGTGCCCGCTCCCCGAGGGCGGTGACCTGGGCGCAGGCCGTGCCCCAGTCCGGGACGTCGGTGTGGTAGAACGCCGGCTCGAAGAACTTGTACTCCAGCACCAGCCGCTGCTCCGCCCCCACCTGCGCGTAAATCTCGGCCAGCGACTCCGCCAGCCGGTCCTGGCGCCCGCGCATGTCCTGCTGGCCGGCGTAGTTCGACCCGTCGGCGAGCCAGATCTTCAGGTCCCGCGACCCGGTCTCGGCCATGATCTCCAGGCACCGCAGGTGGTGGTCGACCGCCTTCCGCCGCACCACGGGGTCCGAGTGGGTCAGGGAGCCGAACTTGTAGGCGTCGTCCTGGAAGGTGTTGGAGTTGATCGTGCCGAGGGCCACCCCCTGGTCGGCCGCGTACCGGGCCAGGGCCCCGTAGTCGTCGACCTGGTCCCACGGGATGTGCAGGGCGACGGTCGGCGCCAGCCCGGTGAACCGGTGCACCGTCGCGGCGTCGGCGATCTTCTCCTCCACAGTGCGGGGGGTGCCCGGGGTGGAGAAGACCTTGAACCGGGTCCCGGAGTTGCCGAACGCCCACGAGGGCAGCTCGATGGCCTGACCGGCCAGCTGGGGCGTGATGTCGTCGAATGCAGTCATGACCTTCACATCTTCCGTGCGGGGATCGGGAACGCGACCGGAGCGGCGGCGTGACAAGTTTTTGAATCGTTTCATGACCCTAGGCGGTGATCCTGGTCACGTCAAGGCCAACCCCCCTCCCTTAGGGCCGCGACCGAGGTCGTTGTGGCGAGCAAGTCGCGGCAGAAATTGGCGAGGCTATTGAAACGTCTCAAAATGTGCTTAGGATGGCCGCGTACTGAGAG
This sequence comes from Kocuria himachalensis, assembly GCF_054784195.1. Taxonomy (NCBI): domain Bacteria; kingdom Bacillati; phylum Actinomycetota; class Actinomycetes; order Micrococcales; family Micrococcaceae; genus Kocuria; species Kocuria himachalensis. Next base: position 28,344 of record NZ_BAAGPL010000014.1, on the reverse strand, counting down.
GCACCTCACATCCGGCGGTCGCCGGGACGTGCGGTCCACCGCCGGGGAGCATCGCCGCCTCTCGTCCCCGGCCGGCTGTTCCGACGGCCCCACCACGAAGGAGTCCCGCATGGGAGCTCACCCGTCTGCCGCGCCGCTGCAGGCGCTGATCCGGCTGCCCGAGGAGGTCACGCGCACCCGCCGGGCCTTCCTCCTCCATGTCCGCCCCGAGAGGCTCGCCGAGTACGTCGAGGTGCACCAGCGGGTCTGGCCCGAGATGCTCGCCGCCCTCCGGGAGACCGGCTGGCGCAACTACTCCCTGTTCCTGCACCCGCCGGACGGACTGGTGGTGGGCTGCTTCGAGGCCGACGACGCCGTGGCCACCCGGGCCCTCATGGACGACCACCCGGTCAACGCGCGCTGGCAGGCCGAGATGGCCCAGTACTTCGTCGAGGGAACACACCCCGTGCCGCTCCTCCAGTACTTCCACCTGGCCTGAGCCGGGCCCCTCCACACCACCGTCACCGTCACCGTCACCGTCACCGAAGGATCACCCATGACCACCACGAAGCTCGGGGGCTGGAAGGCCACCATCGCGGTCTCCATGTCCAACTACATCGAAGCCGGGTCCATCATCGCGCTGGCCACCAGCCTGAGCCTGTGGCAGGAGTACTTCGGCTTCACGAACCTCGCCGTCGGCCTCGTGGCCGCGCTCAGCGCCAACGCCTTCGGCGCGGCCCTCGGCGCGCTGATCGGCGGGCCGCTCGGGGACCGGTACGGGCGCAAGTTCATTTACACCTACGACCTGATCCTGTACATGATCGGCACCGCGTTCGTGATCTTCGCCGTGGCACCGTGGATGCTGGTGCTCGGCGTGATCCTGACCGGTGTCGCCGTGGGCGCCGGTGTCCCCGTGGCCTGGACCTACATCGCCGAGGAGGCGCCGCAGGAGGCCCGGGCGAAGCACGTCGGCACCGCACAGTTCGCGTGGTCCCTGGCCCCGGCCCTGGTGTTCCTCTTCGCCACCTTCGTGGTGCCGCTGGGGCTGCTGGGCACCCGCATCGTCTTCGCCCACCTGTTCGTGGTCGCCTTCGTCACCTGGTGGGTCCGCCGGGGCCTCTCCGAGTCCCACACCTGGAAGAAGTCCGACGAGGAGCGGCGCGCCTCGGAGGCCACCGGGATCAAGCGGCGCAACTACCGCGACCTGCTCACCAACCGCACCAACCTCAAGGCCCTGCTCTTCCTCGTGGGCGTCTACGCGCTGTGGAACCTCGTCGCCGGACAGATGGGCATCTTCATGCCGCGGGTGTACGAGACCGCCGGTGTCGAGTCGGCCACCCAGCAGAACCTGCTCCAGGTGCTGCTGTGGAGCTTCACGGTGCTGGCCACCTGGTTCGGCTTCATGCGGTACGGCGACCGGGTCGACCGGCGCCTGCTCTACGGCGTCGGGGCGCTCCTGGGGATCGCCGCCTGGGTGCTGCTGGTCTTCGCCCACGTCACCATGCCGGTGCTGATCCTCTTCGCCGTGCTCTGGGGCGTGTCCGCGGGCATCGGCGCCCAGGCGTTCTACGCCCTGTGGGCCGCGGAGATGTTCGCGACCCGCTACCGCGCCAGCGCCCAGGGCGTGCTGTTCTTCGTCGCACGCATCGTCGTGGGCCTGCTCAGCTACTGGTTCCCCACCCTGCTCGCCGAGCACGGCGTTCCCTTCGTGGGCATGATCATGATCGGCGCCCTGCTGATCGCGCTGCTCGTCGGTGTGATCGGCGCCCCGGACACCCGCGGCAAGAGCCTGGAGCAGATCGAGGAGGACCGCTACGGGGCGGCCGTTCCCCGGCCGACCCAGCCGGTGGTCTGAGCCGGCGCGCCGCGCGGCTCCCGGGCTTCGCGGGGACCGCGGCGGACCCGTGGACCGAGCACCCGGAGCGCTCCACGCGACGGCCGGATCGTTAGACTCGAGGCTCTGGACAGTTCCGAGGGAAAGTGACGACGTGGCCCCTGCGCGACCGGCGGTGAGCATCAAGGAGGTCGCCCGCGAGGCGGGAGTGTCCATCGGCACCGTCTCCAACGTCCTGAACCGCCCCGAGATGGTCTCCGAGGACCGCCGCCGGCGGGTCCTGCAGGTCATCGACGACCTCGGCTACGTCCGCAACGACGTCGCCCGTCAGCTCAAGGCCGGACGTTCCCGCACCGTGGGGCTCGTGGTGCAGGACTCGGCCAATCCGTTCTACAACGAGATCGCCCTGGGCGCGGAGACGGCCGCCGAGCGGCTGGGCCAGGCCGTGATCATCGGCAACGCGGGCCTCTCCCCCGAGCGGGAAAGCCTGTACCTTGGCCTGTTCGAGGAGCAGCGGGTCCGGGGCGTGCTCGTCACCCCCCAGACCCCCGAGCGGTCCCGCGTCGACGTCCTGCGCTCCCGCGGCACCCCGGTGGTGCTGGTCGACGAGCACGCGGCTCCCAGCGAGTACTGCTCGCTGGCCGTGGACGACGTCGAGGGCGGGCGCGCTGCCGTCGCGCACCTCCTGGGCAGCGGCCGCCGCCGGATCGCCTATGTGGGCGGCCCCGAGACCCTGCACCAGGTCCGCGATCGCCGGGCCGGAGCGCAGCGGGCGGTCGAGGCCGTGGCCGGTGCGTCGCTGGAGTCCTTCGGCACCACGGCCCTGACGGTGCTGGAGGGACGCCGGATCGGGGAGCAGCTGCTCGAGCTGTCCACGGACCGCCGCCCTGAGGCCGTGTTCGCCGCCAACGACCTGCTGGCCCTCGGCCTGCTGCAGGCCTTCGCGTTCACCCACCGCATCCGGGTGCCCGAGGACATCGCGCTCATCGGCTACGACGACATCGACTTCGCGACCTCCGCGATCGTCCCGCTCTCCTCGATCCGCCAGCCCGCCCGGCTGATCGGGCGCACGGCCGTGGAGCTGCTGGAGGACGAGATCACCGACCCCGACCACCACCACCGCCACGTGAGCTTCCAGCCGGAGCTGGTCGTCCGGGACTCCACCCGCTCCCCGGTCTGAGCCGCCGAGCGACCCGGACACGGCCCCCGGACGCACGACCCGGACGGGCACCAGCCGTCGGCGCTGCATCTCGGTGCCGTGGCCCGTCCGCCGGCCCGGCACGACGGGGTGGAGTGCGCACCTGGGTGAACGCAGGATGTACCGGCTGCGCGAGGCGCTGACGGTGCTGCGGAAGATCATCGATCCCTGCGCAGCGCCGGAGGCTCAGGGGTGGGGTTCAGGCTTCCTTCGGGATGATGATCCACAGGGCGATGTAGACCAGCTCCCCCACGCCCACCAGGCCGAAGATGACGAAGCCCAGGCGCAGGAGGAACTTCGGCAGTCCGAAGCGGTTCGCCAGGGCCGCGCAGACACCGGCGATGAGCTTGCCGTTGCGGGGGCGGACCAGTGCAGAGTTCATGTCCGGATTCTACCAACGCACCTCGGGACACGCCCGGGTGCGGGGCCGCCCGGCCCGGGCGGCCCCGCACCCGGGTAGGCGTCAGAGCTCGACGACGCCCTGGTCGCCCTTGATCGTGTCGCCGGTGACCTTGGCCTTCACGAGGTTGGCCACCTGGGTGACCTTGCCGCCGCCGGGGGTGTCCCAGTACTCGGCGGAGCGGCCGGTGACCTCGATGAGGATGTTGTTCGGGTTCTCGGGCCCGCCCTCGAGCCAGGAGCCGGTGAAGCTGTCCCACAGCTCCTTGAGCTTCGCCTCGTCGTTGAGCACGAGCGCCGTCCCGGTCAGCGAGACCCAGGCGCCGTTGCCGGCGTAGGCGACGTTCACGGCGGGCCGCTGCTGCAGGTCCTGGACCTGGTCCGAGGTGCGCTCGGCGATGAAGTACACGGTGCCGTCGAAGTCCACGTCCTGGGTGGCCATCGGCTTGGAGATCAGGTTCCCGTGCTCGTCCGCGTGGGTGAGCATGGCGATGCGGGTGGACTTGATCAGGTCGCGCACCTTGGCGGTGCCGTCGTTCTGGTCGGTCATGGGGAGGTCCCTTCGTCGTTGGGCATCTGGACCGTGCCACTGCTGAAGTGTTCGACAACTGAGCCGACAACTGAACTGCCGGTCCGCGGCGCGGAGGGCCAGTCTATGAACTCGGGGCGGCTCGCACGAGGGGGCACCGGGGAACGGGCCCGGGCAGGCCGCCTGGAGCACCGCCGCCGCGACCGCGGGCTACCGGCCGCCCCGCAACTCGGCGGCTGGTACCCCGCGAGCGCCGCGACGCCCCACCGGCGCGGGCCCCACAGCCGGAGGGCCCCGGTGACAGGACGGAGGTGCCGCGTCATGGGCGGGGCGCCTCTCGGTCGGACGGGGTGCTCTCCCCACTGTGCCGGGGATCGCGGTCCGGCACCAGCGCGGGGACCAGCCGTACCAGCAGCACCATCCCCACCAGCTCGACCAGGGTCTGGGTGACGACGACGAACGGCGTGAGCGCGAGCCGCTCCGGCAGCGCCAGGGCCAGCGGGAGCACCACCAAGGAGTTGCGGGTGACCCCGCCGAACACCAGCGCCCGGGCGACGGGCACGTCCAGGCGGGCGAGGCGGGCGGCGAGGACCCCGATCGGGACCATGAGCGCCAGGAAACCGGCGTAGAGCGGCACGACCGCCGTGAGGTCGGCCAGCTGCTCCCCCACTCCGCGCACCTGCGAGGCGATCACGGTGAACAGGGTGAGCGCCATCAGCGGCACCATGGCCGCGGCCGTCGCGGACTCCAGCCCCCGGGCCGCCGCGGAGCGGGACGCCGCCCCCTGCACGGCCGCGGCCGCGGCCAGGGGCAGCAGGATCAGGAGCACGAACGCCTCCACGAAGGGGCCGAGCTCCACCAGGGCGACCGCCTCCGGGCCGGCGAGGAGCAACAGACAGACCGGCAGGAGCAGCATCTGCGCGAGCATCAGCAGCGGAGCGGCCGCCAGCAGCCGGTCGGCGGCGCCCCCGGCGAGACCGGTGAAGACGATGACGTAGTCCACGCAGGGGGCCAGCAGCACCAGCAGCACGCCCAGCAGCAGGGCCTCCTGCCCGGCGACCGTCCGGGACAGCCCGAGGACCACGACCGGGACGACCACGAAGTTGACGACCAGCAGCGCCGCCAGGAAGCGGAGGTCCGCGAAGGCCCGGCCCAGTGAGGCGAAGGGGACGGCCAGGAACGTGGCGAACAGCAGCAGCCCCAGGACCGGGGTGATGGCCGGCGCGAGCGCGGGGGCGCCGGGCACCGTCCAGCCCACGAGGATCGCGGCCGCGATGGCGACCAGGTACACGGCCACCTGGTGGCGCTCCGCCCACGCGGCGGCTGTCGGTGCGTTCACCCGCCCCAGCCTAGAGGCGCGGCGTCCGGGAGGTCCGCGGTCGTCACCGGGCGGGGATCAGACCTGGACACCTGGGCACTCCACGGCCGGATGACCCCGGAGGGCCGTGTGCCGGCGCTCCGGGGTGAGGACCGTGTCCTCGGCGACGGCGCACTGGATCTGCCGCGGCCCGGCAGGGAGGGACCGAGCAACATGCCTCGACGAACGATCCGCAACCGGGTCAAAGGCCTGTCCCTGACCAGCAGGGCCCGCAGGTGACTGCTGACGTCAGAAGGCCGCTGCTCCGCACCGTGGATGTCCCCGGGGGCGGACCGGAAACGGAGACCAGGGGCCGAAACCATGAATGATGCGGGGGCACGGTTCTACGGGCGCCTCGTCAAGGCAGAGCCCGTCGCTGTGGAGGCGATGGCCGAGGACGCCCGGCGCCACCTGCCCGAGGTCAGCCACGGCGCCTGGGCCGGCCGGTTGCCTCAGTGGCTGTCGTCGTCGTCCTCGTTGTCGTCCTCCGGAGTCGGGACCGGTTCCGGGGGCATCGCCCCGCCCTCGCCCTTCCACCGGTGCAGCTGCTTGTCCGGGACCGGTCCCATGTGCGGATCCGGATCCTCGACAGGCTGGTCCTTGCCAGAGCCGTTCTCCCTCGTCATGCCGCACACTCCAGGCGCCGCCAGCCTCAGGAGGAACAGGAGCAGGTCCGGCGCTGGTCTCCGTGGCCGCACGGGAACCCCGCCCTCGTCGGCGACCCGCACGGGGGACGCGGACCTGGGCGAGGGTCTCCCCGTGGTCCGTGTCCTCCCACGAGCAGGCCGTGGCGTGACGGTGTTCCTGATGCGGACTCCGCAGCTCAGGCGCTGACCGCACCAAGGCTTGCCACGACCGTGTCTCCTCGGCCGACGGGAGTTGCGACGACGGCGTCCGGACATGGTGACGTCGTCCGTCGAGCAGACCCCTCGGTCGGTTCTGGGGTGGCGGTCGTCCGCCGGCGGCAGGTGCCAGCACCGGCTGGCGGACGCTGTCGAGGTCCAGGTGCACCGGCGCTGATCGCTGTGAGGGCCCGCGACGTGCCCGACGGCGCAAGCTTGCCCCTGTCCGGACCATCGGCAGGGTCCGGACAGATCATCCGTACGGGTCCTGGGTCCCCACGCGGGCGTCCAGGGCGTCGATCAGCGCGCGGCGACGGTCCAGGGTGATGGGGTGGGGTCCGGCGGGGTCGGTCAGGTACTCCCAGTCGAGCTGGCTGCAGATCTGGCTGTGCAGGACCTGCAGCTGGGTCACCGTCAGATCGTCCAGGTGCTCCGGGAACGCCTCGGTGGGCTCGAGGTAGATCCACTCGGGCTCGACACGGTGCGAGGCGGGGCCGGCCTGGGGATCGAGAGGGTGGACAGGGTAGGCATGCAGGGTCGCCAATCGGGGCTCTTTCTGGTCGTTCGCCTGTCTCGGGGTGCTCCTGACTGGGCGTTTCGGTGGTCGTCTGCCGTCCCGGGGCAGAGGCGGCACCCGGAAGGCACTGTCCTTCCGACCATAGCCCGTTTCCTCATACCCCGCCGGGGTTTCCGCCGCGGGCCTACGGCCGGGCCGGTCGCACGGAGCCGTGGACTCCTGCTCGCGCGTCCAGGGCGAAGACCACCTTGCAGTACCGGGCCATGGTCACCGGGTGGGGAAAGGCAGGATGCTGCAGATGATCACGGTTGAGCTGGCGGCAGAGCCTGCTGTGCAGCACCTGCAGCTCCGGGAGGGCCAGCCGCGACAGTTCTGCGGGGAAGCCGGCGGTGGGCCCCAGATAGATCTCCTCGGCATCGTCGAGGTCGAGGGGGTCCCAGGGCTGGGTGGAAGGGTGGCTCATCAGGCGCTCTCTCTGTCGGATCGCCTGTCTCGGGCCGTTCTCCTGACTGGGCGGGATGGTGGTCTCCGCCCCGTCGGCGCGCCGGTCGCGCCCGAAGGGCAGCACGGCTCCGACCATAGTGTCCCGCCGGTGGCAAGGCGAACCGCGGGGTCGGCACCGGTCGCGAGCCGGCGTCGCCGCCGACGGGCCCGGAAGAGCGGAGCCGCCACGGGTCTTCCGGGGCGCATCACGGATGTGCCGTGCAGACCCCCCGGCCCCGGAGTGGCCCGTTCCCCGAGCGGGGCGTGAGGCCGGATCGTGTCCTAGTTCTCGTCCTCCGACAGGATCGATCCTCCCGCACGGGATCCGCTGTCACCGGGTGCTGCCTCGGCGAGCACCTCCTCCAGCCGTTCGTCGCCCAGATAGGTCAGCGCCGTGAGGATGCCCGTGATCCTGCGGCGCTGAGCGTCGTCGAAGCGAGTGGAGTCGAGGATGTCGCTGACCCACAATCCGTCCATGGCCAGCCGCACGATCACCCCGATGATCCCCGCCGGGTGTCCCGGATCCAGGTCCTCCCGGTCCATCCGGCGGTTGAGCTGGACCAGGGACTCGGCCAGGTGAGGCCTGGCCACCGCCGCGTGGAGCAGCGCCACCTGGTCCCGGCTGCTGTTATCCCGCACATCGGAGAACGCCTGCACATAGGCGCGGTCATCGGCACCGTCCGGAACGTGGTCCTGCTGGACCCAGTGGTCCAGTTCCTCGACGAGCTCCGTCATCACCGCTTCGACGTGCCGCTCGATCTCTTCACTCGGCGTTTCCGGCCTGAACATGGCTCCTCCAGCCGCTCGGGAGAGGACACCCCGTGCGGGTCCGCTCGCAGAACGAGCAAGTCTACTTGACTGTTTCCTGGAGCACCCGTCCCCGGTGCGCCGGTCCGCACTGCGACCGGTCGGGGACTCTGTGCTCCTGGTGGTCGGGTCTCGTCGTGGTGCACCGCTGCAGTACAGGGTTCTGTGGGATCTGTTCTTCCCTGGGCACGGGGCGTCGGCCGGACCCCGTCCGGGGCACCTCACAGGACTCGTCCGGGCAGCAGCTGGTCCTACACTGAGGCCATGTCGGCCAGGTCGTGGCCCAAGGAGGTTCCCCGTCTGCTCCGGACCCGGGTGCGGTCGGGTTCGCGCCGGGTCCGGAAGTCCTTCGGGCATGCCGTTCAGATGACCGCGGGCGGCATCGCGGCCTTTGCCATCGCCCAGGAGCTGCTGGGTCACGAAGGCCCGATCTTCGCGGCGACCTCAGCCATCATCGTGCTGGGCTTTTCTCATGACCCCCGGCTGCGCCGAGTGCTGGAAGTGGCCATCGGGTGCACCATCGGCATCCTGGTGGGCGATCTCCTGCTGAAGGTGCTCGACGCGGGCCTGTGGCAGGCCGCCGCGGTGCTGCTGACGGCTATTCTGCTGGCCCGGTTCCTGGACAGCGGGTCACTGTTCTCCACCCAGATGGCGATCCAGTCGGTCCTCGTGGTGCTGCTGCCGGTCCCAGCAGGAGGACCTTTCACCCGCAGCGTGGATGCCGTCGTGGGAGGCTCCGTGGCTCTGCTGATCACAGCACTCGTGCCCCGGGATCCCCGGCGTGAACCCCACGCGAACGTCCGGCGGGTGCTGGCCGAGCTGGCCAAGGTCCTGCAGAGAGCCGCCGTCGCGCTGGAGACCCATGACGCGACACCGGCCTGGCACGCCCTGGTGAGGATCCGGAAGACCCAGCCCCTCATCGACGAGTGGCAGGATTCGCTGAACTCGGCCCAGGAGATCGCCCGACTCGCGCCGGCCTATCGACGCCACCGCACCGAGCTGGAGGACCTGAACCGGTCACTGGACTTCATCGAGCTCGCCGTCCGCAACAGCGACGCGCTGGTGCGACGGCTCGCCTCGGCCATCAACGATGCCGCTCTGAGCGAGGAGGCCATGGACTCCCTGCACGGCCTGCTGATCGACACCGCGGACGCGGTCGAGACCTTCGGCCGCGCGCTCACCGAAGCCGACGCCGGAGGAGGCTCCGAACTGGACATGCGCCGGACCCGGGACGAGCTGATCGCGGTGGCCGTCCGGTTGCACCCGGACCCGCTGGGGGTGCGGGGGCTGCAGGGCGAAGGCGTGATCCTGCTGCTGCGTCCGTTGGTGGTGGATCTGCTGGAGGCGACGGGAATGCGGCACCGGACGGCGTCCGGCTACCTGCCGAAGCTCCACTAGCCGGCATGCAGTGACCGCCCGGGCGACCGGGGGTGCGGGCCGGGGCATCGCTCACACGGATTCGTGGGTCACCGGGCAGGGGCCGCCTGCTCGGCCTGTCCGGCCTGTGCGGGAGGCCCCGGTGTTGACAGAGCGGACGAGCACAGGCCTGGACGTGCCCGCACGATCGGTCGCGGCGGCGGCGATCGACGATGGCACCGGCGGACTGCTGCAGGCCCGGCACCGGCTCTCGGAGCTGCTGCTGCGCCACGGCATCGTCGACGAGTGTCTGCGCCGTCCCCGGCCCCGGCGTCGTGTCCTTCTTCAGGCCTGGCGGTAGTAGCGTTCCTCGAGCTGACGATCGATGCCCTTGCGGCGCGCCCGGACCGCCAGCATCTGCAGGGCCGGGTCGAGCAGACGCCCGGGGCCGGGGAGGTGGATGTCGGACTCCATCAGGATCAGCGCACCATGGTACAGATTCTTCGGCCGCCCGTCGGGGTGGGTCAGCCCGTCGGTGGCCATGTTCTGCAGGGTCACCAGCCACTTCTCGAACCCCGGGTGGGCGGGGCGGACCTCCAGCACGAAGCGCAGGGTGCGGTCCCCGGTGGTCCGCCAGCCGTGCACGGCGCGCGGGGGCACCACGGCTTCCTGGCCCCCGATCAGTTGCACCTGACGGCCGGCGATCCGGCCGTCGAGGGTGCCCTCGAACAGGTGCAGGGTCTCGGTGTAGAGCGTGTGGTAGTGCGGGAACACCCTGATGCCCGGGGCGTACTCCGCGTACAGCAGGCCGTACTCGCCTGCGGTCTCCGCACCGGTGCGCACCCAGGTCAGCGCGGTGCCCTGCGCCTGGTCCCGGTACGTCGCCCGGCCGTTGCGCATCTGGCTGATCTGTTCGGCGCTCCAGTCCATGGTCATCGCCCCCGACCAACAGATTACGATCGGCCGCCGTCCGGTGTCCCGGGTCGTTTCCAGATCGCAATCCGCCCGATCGAGCCCGTCCGTCACCCGGGGGCTGCGAGCCGACCGCGTGCTGATCGCAGACCGGTCGGCATCCCCGCGGCGCAGTGCCGAATCCTGCCGGTGCTCGGGGCCCGCCTGAACACACAGCTCGGCAGAAGCAGGGGAACCATGGCCGTCAACGTCGGCTCCGGCCCCGTCGACATCTGACTGCGCGGAGCGCACCCCCTGGTCCTGGGTGCGCGGCGTCCGATCGGCCCGACGGGCACCGCGCATCCAGCCCTTCGGCGGGACGACGCCGACGCAAGGTTCTGCGACGGCCCGCAGCGGGCACACCATTCTCGATGACGACGTCGACGGCGGCCCCTCCGTCACCGCGAGAAGCGGAACCTGCGTCACCAGAGCGTGACTTCGACCTTGTGCTGCTCGTCACCGCCCTGGTGACCATACGATGGTTCCCACGTACCGGGGTGGGGGTGATCGCCCTAGCAGAGGTGACTGCGTCTCCGCCCCCGGGAACGCAGGACATCGTTCCCTGGGATCGAGCCACCGCTGAGCGCTGCCGCCCCGGAACGCGGAAACCGTCCTCACCCGATCCCCGTGGCACGGTGGCACGTCGAGGCGTGATGCCTCCAGGACCGCAGGAGCAGTCAGTAGACCGGTTTGTCCGGCTCCACCTGCTCCACCCAGGCGAGCACCCCGCCCTCGAGGTGGCGGACCCGCTCCTCCCGCTGCGCGAAGAACGGCCGCAGCGCGGCCAGGGCGGTCGCGGAGCGGGCCCCGGCCTTGCAGTGCAGCACGAGGTCCGCGCCCCGGGCCTCCGGCGGCAGGGCGTCCGCGCCCCGGTCCAGGATGTCCTGCAGGAGCACGGGCACGGCGCCGGCGATGGCCACGAGCTCCCGCTCCCAGTCCTCGCGCACGTCCACCAGCGCGAAGGACGCCTCCCCGCGCTCCCGGCGCTCGAGCAGCCGGGCCAGCTCGGCCGCCCCGACGGTCTCGGCGGGCTCCGCCCCGGGCAGGGCGCAGACGGCGTCGGGCTCGGCCACCGCGGTGACCGGGGCGGCGCCGGGGTCCGGGGCCAGGCGCATCTCGCGCCAGGTCATCGCGAGCGCGTCGTGCAGCAGCACCCGCCCGAGCAGGGGCTCCCCGGTGCCGGTGATGAGCTTGACGGCCTCCGTGACCATGACCGAGCCGACGGTCGCGGGGAGCATGCCGAAGACGCCGCCCTCGGCGCAGCTCGGCACCTCCCCGTCCGGCGGGGCCTCGGGATAGAGGTCCCGGTAGGTGGGTCCGTGCCCGGCCCAGAAGACGCTGACCTGCCCCTCGAAGCGCAGGATGGAGCCCCAGACGCAGGGCGTGCCGGTCAGGGCGGCGGCGTCGCTGACCACGTAGCGGGTCGCGAAGTTGTCGGCGCCGTCCAGGACCAGGTCGTACTGGCCGATGATGTCCACGGCGTTGCCCGCGGACAGACGCACGCGGTGGATGCGCACGTCCACGAGAGGGTTGAGCGCGGTGACGGCGTCGGCGGCGGAGACGGCCTTGGGGCGGCCGACGTCGGCGGTCGTGTGCACCACCTGGCGCTGCAGGTTGGAGAGCGCCACGACGTCGTCGTCGACGATCCCGAGGGTCCCGACCCCCGCCGCGGCGAGGTACTGCAGGGCCGGGGAGCCCAGTCCCCCGGCGCCGACGACGAGCACGCGGGCCCTGCCCAGCCGCCGCTGGCCGAGGGGCCCGATCCCGGGCAGGGTCAGATGCCGGGCGTAGCGCTCCAGCTCCTCGCGGGTCAGTTCGGGGCCGGGTTCCACGAGCGGGGCCAGCGGGCTCACGGCCGCTCCCCCACGGGCGCCCAGTCCCCGCGCGGCACGTCGGCCGGGTCGGCGGCCGGCCCGTCGTCGGACGCGCCCGGATCGATCCGCCCGGCCATCGGCGAGGACGCCTGGGCGTGGCGGCGGGCCGGGATGCGTCCGGCGCCGGCGGCGAGCCGGCCGGCGACCACCGCGTGCCGCATCGCGGTGGCCATCGCCACCGGGTCCTGGGCACGGGTGACGGCGCTGGCCAGCAGCACGGCGTCGCAGCCCAGTTCCATGGCCAGGGCGGCCTCGGAGGCCGTGCCGATCCCGGCGTCGAGCACCACGGGCACGGACGCCCGGGAGGCGATGAGCTCGATGTTGTGCGGGTTGAGGATGCCCAGGCCCGTGCCGATGGGCGCGCCCAGGGGCATCACCGCCGCCGCGCCCAGGTCCTCGAGGCGGCGCGCCACGGCAGGGTCGTCCGAGGTGTAGGCGAAGACCTTGAAGCCGCGCGCCACGAGCTGCTCGGTGGCGTCGAGGAGCTCCACGACGTCGGGCAGCAGGGTGTCCTCGTCGGCGATCACCTCGAGCTTGACCCAGTCGGTCTCGAGGGCCTCCCGGCCGAGCTCGGCGGTGAGCAGCGCGTCCCGGGCCGTGTAGCACCCGGCGGTGTTGGGCAGGATCCGGATGTCGTTGCGCTCGAGCAGCGCGAAGAGGGAGTCGCCCTGGCCGGGGGCGTAGCGGCGCAGGGCCACGGTGGTCAGCTCGGTGCCGGAGGCCAGCAGCGCCTGCTCGAGGGTGTGCAGCGAGCTGAGGCCGCCGGTGCCCATGATCAGCCGGGAGGTCAGCTCCGTGCCGTCGAGCACGAGCGGGTCGGGGTGCGGGACGGTCACGTCAGCCTCCTTGGACGGCGGTGATGATCTCGACGGCCTGGCCCTCCGCCACCGGGGTCCGCAGCCAGCGGCTGCGGGGCACGACCGCGGCGTCCACGGCCACGGCCACGCCGAGGCGCCCGCCGTCCAGCGGGGCGCCGTCGGGGCCCAGGGCCCGGCCGACGGTCTCGGCGACGAGGTCGACGACGGTCGCCTCCGCCGCCACCTCGTGCGGGCGGCCGTTGAGTGTGATGGCGGTCATCGGGGGCTCCTGCTCCGGGACCCGGGTCCGGCGGCGGCCGGCTCGGGGTCCTCTCGACGGGCCTCGACGGGTCGGTCGAAGCGGTGCGGGTCGGTGGTGGCGAGGTGTTCGGCGTCGGCGGCCGGATCGGGCCCGGCCCCTCCGGCGACCAGCTGCGCGGCGAGCCGGGCGGCCAGCGGGGCGAGCAGGACGCCGTGGCGGAAGTAGCCGGTGGAGACCACGAGCCCCGGCACGGGCGAGCCGTCGGGGTCGCGGACCCGGCCGAGGTACGGGATGTCGTCCGGGGTGCCGGGCCGGGCGCGGGCCAGCACCTCGACCAGCTCGAGGTCGGCGACTCCGGGCACGAGCGCCTGGGCGTCGCGCAGCAGCCGGAACACGCCGCCGGCGCTGGCCCCCGTCAGGTCGTCCTCGCGGGAGGTCGCCCCGATCACCACGGTCCCGTCGGTGCGGGGCACCAGGTAGACGGGCACTCCGTGCACCAGGCCGCGGACGGTGCACTCGAGCAGCGCCGGCGCCCCGGCGGGGACCCGGGCGCGCAGGATGTCCCCGTGCACCGGTCGCAGGGGTGGGTCCCAGTCCTCCGGCAGACCCTCGAGGTCGCCGAGGCCGGCACCCGGGGCGAGGACCGTCCAGGTCGCGGAGACCATCCCGCCGCCGGCCAGGCGGACGCCGGTCACGGCGCCCTCGGCGTTGCGGCGCAGCCCCGTGGCGAGGTCGTGGACGAGGTGGGCCGGTCCGCCGTCGCGCGCGGCCGACAGCTCGGGGATCTCCGGACGCTCCGGGGGCCCCGAGTTCTCGGCGGGCACGGGAGGCTCGGAGTTTTCGGCGGCCTGCGGGAGCTTCGGGGCGACGAGGGCGGCGAGCAGCCCGGCCACGAGCCGGCGCGGGTCCACCTGGTGGTCGTCGGGGATCCGGAACGCGGCGGACAGCCGCGGGCTCAGAGCGGGCTCGAGGGCCCGGGCGTCGCGCAGGGTCAGCTGCTCCACGGTCATGCCGTGGCGTCCCTGCAGCGCGCGGAGGTCCGCCAGGGCCTGCCGGTCGGCGGCGTCCACGCCGCAGACCAGGGTCTCGGTGGTCCGGTGGCCCACCGTCCCCTCGGCGGCACGCTCGAGGGCGGCCACGAACGCCGGGTACGCGGCGGCCGAGGCGGTCATGAGGGGGTACAGGGGCTCCTGCCGGTACTGGACCTCGCTCACCGGGGCGAGCATCCCGGCCGCGGCGCGGCTGGCGCCGGAGCCCGGTTCGGGGTCCACCACGGCCACCGAGCGGCCGCGACGGCGCAGCTCCCATGCGGTGGCGAGGCCAATCACCCCGGCGCCGACCACGGCGACGTCGGACCGGACGTGCTCGGGCTGCCCGACCAGGGGGTGGCGTGCGGTCGTCGGTGCGGGGTGCGCGGAAGTCACACGGAACGTCCTTTCCTACGGCGGCATGACCCGCATCAGGTGTGGCGGTCGGCGCTGGACGCCCTCTCAGCCCCCGGTGGGGCTCCCGCAGAACCGCTGACCTATCATCAGCGTGTGACCCAGCATACCCGTGACGCCTCCGCCCCCGCCGAGTCCGCCCTGCGAGATGCCCGGACGGCGAAGCTCCTCGCCGCCCGGCTGTACGTGTGCACGGACGCCCGCCGGGACCGGGGAGACCTCGAGGAGTTCCTGCACGCCGCGTACTCCGGTGGCGCGACCATCGTCCAGCTGCGGGACAAGAGCATCGACGCGGACCAGGAGATCGCCGCGCTGCGGCTGCTGGGCCGGGTCGCCGCCGAGTACGACGCCCTGTTCGCCGTCAACGACCGCGCCGACATCGCCGCGCTGGTGGGCGCCGACGTCTTCCACGTGGGCCAGCACGACCTCACCCCCGCCCAGGCCCGGCACCTGCTGGGCCCCGACGTGCTGATCGGGCGCTCCACCCACGACCTCGGACAGGCCCGGACGGCGCTCGAGGACCCGGACGTCGACTACTTCTGCACGGGCCCCGTCTGGGCCACGCCCACGAAGCCGGGGCGCCCGGCCACCGGACTGGAGTTCCTCCGCGCGGTGGCCGCACTGACGGAGGCCCGGCTCGACGCGGACCCGGAGGTCCTGCCCGTGCCGTGGTTCGCCATCGGCGGGATCGACGAGCAGCGGCTCCCGCAGGTGCTGGACGCCGGGGCGCGCGGCGTCGTCGTCGTCCGCGCCGTCACCGAGGCCCCCGATCCCCGCGTCGCCGCGGGGCAGCTGCGCAGCCTGCTCCCCGCCTGAGCCCGGCACGGTTCCCCGCCCCGGTCCCCCATCCCGATGACCGGCCGGCTCCCCGCCGCCGCCCAGCACGTTCTGGGAGCATGGACGCAGGACGACGACGGAGAGGTGGCCCATGGACCCCGAGCTCGACCCCCAGGTGCGGCACGCGGTGGAGCGTCCCGCGGAGACCGCCCGCGGCCCGGAGGACGTGCAGCTGCGCGTCCGGCTGGCCGGTGAGCCCGCCCGCCGCGCCCTCGGCACCCACTGGGAGCAGGGCCTCCCGGAGGACGCCGCGCCGAGCGACGACCGGCTCGCCGCCGCCGTGCTGCTCGCCACCCTCTTCGGCGACACCTTCTGGCTGGAGCGCGCGGCCCGGCTGCCCAGCGACGTGCCGGGGTGTCCGTCCGCACCGCCGAGCGGGCTGCTGGAGCTGACCCGGGTGCCGGGGGCTCGTGCCGCCCTGGCCGCCGTGCTCGAGCGCCCGCTGCTGACCGGGCTCCTGGAGTGGGGCACCAACCCCCTGCCGGAGCAGCCCCCGCTCGCCGTGGCACGGGCCGCCCGGGATCTGGGCATCCCCGACGACGGGCGCGTCTACCGGGTGGTGCGCCGCCGCGCCGAGCGCTTCCTGGCGCGGGAGCACGACGGGTCCGAGCCGCTCGAGCAGTTCGTGACCCTGCTGAGCGAGGCGGAGCAGGGCCACCGCGAGGACGGTCCCGTGCTCTCGGGCGGGACCCTGCCCCCGGCGCCTCCCCCGGCGTCCGGCCCAGGTGCGGGACCGTCGTCCGCGACCGGTCCGGCGGCGGACGGCGACGTCCGCCCGGGAACGCCCCCGCCGGGCGCTCCCCCGGCGGGCTCGCCCGAGAATCCGCAGTGGGGTGTGAGCCCCGCGACCCCCGCCCCGCCGCCGCCGGCGCAGTACCCGGGGCAGTTCCCCGGACAAGGTGCACCCGGGTACGGGGCTCCCGGACACGGCGTCGAGCACCAGCCGCCCGGCGGACCGGGAGCCGGCGGGCAGGGAGCCTCCGGACCG
Organism: Kocuria himachalensis; assembly: GCF_054784195.1. NCBI lineage: Bacteria > Bacillati > Actinomycetota > Actinomycetes > Micrococcales > Micrococcaceae > Kocuria > Kocuria himachalensis. The sequence goes on along the minus strand of NZ_BAAGPL010000014.1, from coordinate 11,892 downwards.
GTGTTCGGTCCGGGCCCCGGAGGCTGGCCGCCGCGCCCGGCCGAGCCCGAGGAGGACGACTCCGACAACCTCAAGGCGTGGGGGCTCGTCTTCCTGGGCATCCTGGCGGTCATCGCGGCGCTGATCTTCATCCTCTGACCACGCCGCCGGCCCACCCGCTCCGACCACCGGACCGGGCGGACCCGGAACGGTGGTGCACCCCGCAGCGGATCGAGCACGGGGTCCCGCTCGCCGGCACCACCATTTACTTGCACAGGAAAGTTTCTCGCGCTATTCTTGGGGACATATCAACCAATGCACTGCCCCTGCCGACGGAGAACCCCGAGATGCCGATCTTTCCCCAGAACCCCGATCCCCGAAGCCTGACGAAGCGCCCCGCCGAGGACCTGCTGTCCGCCGGCACCCGGATGGGCGCCGTGGAGCTGCTGGTCTCCGACCTGGACACGATGGTCGCCTACTACTCGGACGCCATCACCCTCGACGTGCTCGCCCACGCCGGGGACACCGCGGTCCTGGGCCGGGACGGCCGGACGGTCGTGCGGCTGCGCCAGGTCAAGGAGCTCCCGCCGGCCCGCCGCGGGCAGGCCGGCCTGTTCCACACCGCGGTCGTCTTCGAGGACGAGCCGGCCCTGGCCGCGGCGCTGGCGTCCGTGGCGACCGTGGCGCCCCGCTCCTTCACCGGCAGCGCCGACCACCTCTACAGCCAGGCCTTCTACTTCGACGACCCCGAGGGCAACGGGGTGGAGCTCTACACGGACCGGCCCCGCGACACCTGGCGGCGGGAGTCCACCGGCCTGCTGACACTGGCCTCCAACCCCCTGGACCCGAACGGGTTCCTGCAGGAGCACCTGGCGGAACAGGACGGGCGGCGCCCGGCGGCACCGCCGGCCACCCTGGGCCACGTCCACCTGCAGGTGGGCGACATCCCGCTGGGCCGGCAGTTCTACGTGGACGTCCTGGGCTTCGAGGTGATGAGCGACATCGGCTCCGCCCTGTTCATCGCCGCCGGCGGCTACCACCACCACATCGCGCTCAACACCTGGCAGAGCGCCGGGGCCGGCCCGCGCGCGGCGTCACTGGGGCTGGGCCAGGTCAACATCGACCTGCCGGGCGCCGACGACGTCGCGGCCCTGGAGTCCCGGCTCGCGGACCACCGGATCCCCACCCGCCACGACGGCGCCGTGCTGCGCTTCGAGGACCCCTGGAGCACGCTGATCCAGGTGGGCGTCACGGCGTAGCCCCGGTCGCGCAGCCGGCCCGGCCGCTCCCCGCCCGAGCCGCCGGCGCGCCCACCCCCTCCCCCTCGCGCGACGAGGCGCCCGTCGCCCACCGGCTGCTCGCCGGCACCCCGATCCGCCGGTAGGTTGAGCCTCAGGCCCGGCGTGCCCGGGCACCGAGGGCGCGCGGCGACACGGCGGCCGTCCGGGTCGAGAGCGAGGAGCAGGACGTGGGCGACAGCGAGGACACCACCGGCAAGGACTTCGACGAGGCCGTCAACATGACCGCCCGACAGCTGTCCGCGTGGCTGGAGACCGACGAGTCCACCTCGGTGGGCCAGGACGACGGCGGGGAGTCGGTGGGCCACCGCTCCGGGCGGCGCATCGTGGAGATCCTGCAGAAGTCGAAGGGCGAGCGCACCGACGCCGACCACGAGCACATGCGCAAGGTGGTCGGCTACGTCCACCGCCACCTGGCCCAGCGGCCCGACGGGGACGTGCGCGAGACCCGGTGGCGCTACTCCCTGATGAACTGGGGCCACGACCCCCTTAAGGACTGAGCCGGAGGGCCCCCGAGGACTGGGCCGGAGGGCCCCTCCGGCCCGTCGGGGAGAGCCGTACGGTCCACCCCCTAATATTGCAGTTGTGCAGAACGTGCAGAAGTGCAAAAATGTGGTCGTGAACGACGACTCCCCTCCCACCCTGCGCGCCCGCAAGAAGGCCGAGACCTGGTCCGCGATCCACGAGGCGGCCGCCGCCCTCGCGGTCGAGCGCGGGGTCGAGGGCACCACGGTGGAGGCCGTCGCCGCCGCGGCCGGCGTCTCCCCGCGCACCTTCTTCAACTACTTCCCCGCCAAGGAGGACGCCGTCCTGGGCATGCGGGCCCCCGTCCTGGACCCGGAGCTGCTGGAGGGGTTCTCCCTCGAGCACGACCTGCTGGGCCAGGTCTCGCGCCTGCTGCTGGCCGTGACCCGCAGCGCCTACGCGGGCCGGGACGCGGAGCGGCGCCGGAAGCTGCTGCAGGACCACCCGGGGCTGGGCCGCCGCCGGCACGAGCTGATGCTCGAGGCCGATGCACTGGTGCGCCGCACCCTCGCGGAGCTGCTGTCCCGGGACCCGGAGTGGTCGGCCGGGATCGAGGAGCACCGTGTGGACGAGGTCGCCCGGATGCTGGTCATCCTCGGCGGCGTCCCCCTGCGCTTCGCCATCACCGCCGAGGGGTACTCCCCGGCGCACGGCCTGCCGGCCGAGGACCACGAGTCGGCGCTCGCCCTCCTCCACCGCCTCCAGGAGAAGCTCTCATGACCCGCACCCCCGCCCACCGGGCCGAGCCGGGCTCCGGCTCCCGGCACCTCGTGCTGCTCTTCGTCGGCCTGATGCTCTCCATGCTGCTGGCCGCGCTGAACCAGACCGTGCTCAGCACGGCGCTGCCCACGATCGTGGGCGAGCTCAACGGGGTCGACGAGATGCTGTGGGTCATCACGGCCTACATCCTGGCCTCGACCATCATGATGCCCGTGTACGGCAAGCTCGGGGACCTGATGGGCCGCAAGCCCCTCCTGCTGGGCGCGATCCTGGTGTTCATGGCCGGCTCAGTCGTCGGCGCGCTCGCCGGCACCATCGAGGTCCTCATCGCGGCCCGCGCCGTCCAGGGCCTCGGCGGCGGCGGCCTGATCATCCTCTCCCAGGCCGCCATCGCCGACGTGGTGCCCGCCCGGGAGCGCGGCAAGTACATGGGCGTCATGGGCGGGGTGTTCGCCCTCGCCTCGGTGGCCGGTCCGCTGCTGGGCGGGTTCTTCACCGAGGGGCCCGGGTGGCGCTGGGTCTTCTGGATCAACATCCCGCTCGGGCTGCTGGCGCTGGCCGGAGCCGTCCTGTTCCTCAAGCTCCCCCGGCACAGCGGCCGGCCGCGCCTGGACGTCGGCGGGATGGTGCTGCTGGCCGTGGCCACGACCTGCCTGGTGCTGTTCGCCACCTGGGGCGGCGGCAAGTACGCCTGGACCGACCCCGTGATCCTCGGCCTGATCGCCGGGACGCTCGTGAGCGCCGCGGCGTTCGTGGCCGTGGAACGGCGCACCGCCGAGCCGATCATCCCGATGCACCTGTTCCGCGAGCGCAACTTCGTCCTCACCACCCTCGCCGGGCTGCTCACCGGGGTGGCGATGTTCGGGGCCCTCGGCTACCTGCCCACCTACCTGCAGATGGTCTTCGGCGTCGACGCCACCCGCTCCGGGCTGCTGATGGTGCCGATGATGGCCACCATGCTCGTGACCTCGGTGCTCGCCGGGCAGGCGGTCAGCCGGACCGGACGCTACAAGTGGCTGCCGGTGGCCGGCAGCGTGATCGTGGCCGTGGCCATGGGCCTGCTCGCCACCCTGACCCCGGAGCAGGGGGTGTGGCACGTGTGCCTCTACATCGCGGTCCTGGGACTGGGACTCGGCCTGTCCATGCAGATCCTCGTGCTGATCGTGCAGAACACCTTCCCCCTGCGGCAGGTCGGCACGGCCACCGCGGCCAACAACTTCTTCCGCCAGATCGGCGCCACCCTGGGCTCGGGGGTGGTCGGCAGCGTCTTCGCGAGCCGCCTGTCCGACCTGATGGCCGAGCGCCTCCCGGCGGCCGCGCTCGAGGGCGGTGCGGGCGGGGCCAACTCGCTCACCCCCGCCGTGGTCGCCTCCCTGCCGCAGGCGCTGCGGGACCCGATCGTGACCTCCTACAACGACGCCCTGACCCCCATCTACCTGTGGATCATGCCCCTGGGGCTGCTGGCGGCCGCCGTGCTGTGCTTCGTGGCCGAGAAGACGCTGGCCACCACGATCGAGACGGACGGCGAGCCCGAGGCGCTCGCCGAGGGCCGTCTCGTGGTCACCGCCGGCGAGCCGGCCGACCCGCGGACCGGGGACGAGGGCCGGGACGCCGGCGACCCGCGCGAGGAGCCGGCCGCCCTCGAGCCGGCCTCGGCGGCCCGGTAGCAGCGCAGCCCGACAGCCCCGGCTCGGCGGCAGCGGTCCGGCGGCAGCGGCGCAGCCGTCGCTGCCGGACCGTTGCCGCGCCCGGCGGGGGGTCGCCGCACCACGGTCGGCTCCGTAGGCTGAGTACCGTGCCCGGCACGGCCGGGCACCCGGGCCGGCGGCCGCCCGAGGGCGGACGGGCGCCGGCTCGGTCGAGCACCGGAGCGGAGGAGCAGCAGATGAGTCTGAGCAAGGGCACCAAGGTCACGTGGAACACCCCGCAGGGCACGACCGAGGGCAAGGTGATCGAGAAGAAGACCGAGGACTTCGAGCTCGACGGCCGCACGTACCGCGCCAGCGCGGACGATCCCCACTACATCGTGGAGTCGAACAGCTCCGGGGCCCGGGCGACCCACAAGGCCGACGCCCTCACCGAGGCCTAGCCGCCGGCCTGACCTCAGCCACAGCAGAAGGTGGCGTTCAGTCGCGGACGCCGGGCGTGTCCCAGACGAACGGACCGAAGGACGGGCCGGCCGGTTCGAGGTACTCGACGTCGGACGCCGGGATCAGGGCACCCGGACTGTACCCGTCGGCCTCGCAGCGCACCAGCACGACCATGCCCAGCTCGACCGGATCGTAGGGTGCGCACAGCACCACCTCACCCGCACGCAGGTCCAGGCCTGCGCGGTCGGTGCGCATGCGGTAGCGCGCCACGTGGGAGACGGTGATGGCCGAGACCGGGACGACGACCGGCCCCACCCCGATGCCGGGGAGGACATCGAGGGACCCCGTGTCGTCGGGAACAGGGGTCAGTTCGGAAATGCTCATGGCGGGGATCTCCAGTCGTGCGAGCGCATCGGGGTCTGCAAGTGGTCCCGGTGCCGGGCGGGGTGCACGACGACGCTGTCCCTGTCCATGATAGAGATCTGCGTCACACAGGGGAAGAGTCCTTCGCATCGGTCCACGGCCCCCCGGGCGGGGTGCACGAACTTTCACGCACCGGCGCCCCGATCGTCGTCCGGCGTCACAAACGCCGTGTCACCCTGCCGCCAACCCACCTCTGACCAGGGCTGATGCAAGGAATCGGCGACTGTGACGCACGGAACGCCCCGATGGCGGCGGTGCGGCCGCGAGTCACGCCTACATTCGCTGTAATGAACTACGAGGGGTCGACACCGTGATCACGATCAACATGAACAGCGCCGCGCTCTGCCGGCTGGAGCAGCAGGACCGGTCCCGGCCCGGCGCACGGCCGGTGAGCAGAGCCACCACCGCGAGCGCCGGCCCGGCGAGCGGCCGGGAGACCGCACCGGGGCCGAAGGCCGCTCCCCCGACCCCGACCGCTCCCCCGGCCCCGGAGAACGCCGGGGGCTGATCGCCCCGGTCCGGCTCAGCGGCTGCCGACGAGGCGGCTCGCCCGCACGACCCCGAGGTGGGCCTGGCGGCCGGCACCGACGATGCCGGCGGCGTTGCGCAGCTGCGCGGGGGCCACGCGGGCCCGCAGCCGCAGGTGGGGCAGGAACTCCTGGTGCCGCTCGCTGATGCCCCCGCCGAGGACGATCAGGTCCGGCGAGATGAGTCGCTCGAGGTGGGACAGGTAGCGCTGGAGCCGGTCCGTGTAGGTCGGCCAGTCCAGGGCCTCCTCCATCCGGGCGGAGGCGCCGGCCCAGCCGTCGACGTCCCGGCCGTCCAGCCACACGTGGCCGAACTCGCTGTTGGGGATCAGCTCTCCGTCCAGGAACAGCGCCGAGCCGATCCCGGTGCCCAGCGTGATCACCAGCACCGTGCCGTCCGCGCCGCGGGCGGCGCCGAAGCGCACCTCGGCGAGCCCGGCGGCGTCGGCGTCGTTGAGCACCGCGACCTCGCGCCCCAGTCCGTCGGCGAGCAGCTCCCGGGCGTCCGCGCCGATCCAGGAGTCGTCCAGGTGGGCGGCCGAGCGGGCGATGCCGTGGTCGATGATGGCCGGAACGCCGATGCCGACCCCGGCCAGGGGCCCGCCCGGCCCGGGCGCGTTCTCCACCTTCTCCAGGACCCCGCGCAGGGCGGCCACCACCGCGGCCGGGGTGGCCGGCGCGGGCGTGGGCACCCGGCGGACCGGGCCGACGGTGGTCCCGCGGACCGGGTCCACCACCGCGTACTTGATGGTCGTCCCGCCGATGTCCACCCCGAGGCAGCGGGCGTCGTCGTCGCCCCCCGCGGAGACGGGCGGGACGGTCGGGGGCGTCCGGGCGGACGGCAGGGCACAGGTCATCTCACGGTCCTGGATCGAGGCGGGGACGGCGCGCCCTCGAGCGGGCGGCGCCTGTTCGACTGTACAACCGGGCGGGGACGGCAATTATTCGCGCCGGTGCTGCTGCTCGGCCGGCGCGGCCCGTCCCGCCCCGGGCGTTCCCTAGAATCGAGAGGTCCAGGTCACCCCGGCGAGCGCCCGCGCCCCGCCCGGAGCCCGTCCGCCCCGCCGCCGTTCGAAGGACTTCCTCGCATGACCAGCTCTCCCACCGCCGTGTGGCCCGTGCCGCAGAAGACCACCAACCGGGTGCTGCTCGCCTGCTGGCTCGCGATCCTGGCCGAGGGGTACGACGTCGGAGTGCTCGGCGCCGTCCTGCCCGCCCTGGCGGAGCACCGGGAGTGGGATCTCACGCCGCTGGAACTCGGCGGGCTCGGCTCCTACGCCCTGATCGGCATGCTCATCGGCGCCATGACCATCGGCACGCTCTCGGACCGGATCGGCCGGAGGAGGATGCTGCTGGTCTCGATGGCCATCTTCACCACCATGCAGCTGGGCGCCGCACTGGCCCCCACCCCGGAGGCCTTCGGGCTCTTCCGGCTGCTCGGCGGCCTCGGCATGGGCGGGATCATCCCGGTGGCCGCGGCTCTCACCATCGAGTACTCGGCGCCGCGGCGCCGGTCCTTCCACTACGGCGTGATGTACTCCGGCTACTCCCTCGGCATCCTGGCCGCCGCGCTCGTGGCGATCGCCCTGCTGCCCACGCTGGGCTGGCGCTGGGTGGTCGGCGTCGGGTTCCTCCCCGTGGTCCTGCTGCCCCTGGTCGCCAAGCTGCTGCCCGAGTCCCTCGAGTACCTCGTGGGCAAGGGCCGCCGCGAGGAGGCCGCCCGCCTGGCGGAGCGGCTGCACGTGGACCCGTTCGTCGAGAGCGACTGGACACCGGTGTTCCCCGAGGAGGCGAAGGCGCGTTCCGTGGGCTGGAAGCAGTCGCTGGCGGCCATGTTCTCCGGCGGCTACCTGATCGCCACGGTCTTCTTCTGGATCTCCCTGTTCTGCGGCATGGTCCTGGTCTACGGCCTCAACACGTGGCTGCCCTCGATCATGCGCTCGGCCGGCTACGAGCTCGGTCCGGCCCTGACGTTCCTGGTGGTCTTCAGCCTCGCCTCGGCCATCGGCGGCATCGCCCTGGGCCGCGCCGCGGACGCCTACGGCAAGAAGCTCGTCCTGGTGGTCTTCTACCTGCTGGGCGGGGTGGGCATCCTGCTGCTGATGTTCCCCAACAGCATCGTGATCAACTACGTGTTCGTGGCCCTGGCCGGCATCGGCTCGATCTCCACCTCACTGGTCCTCACCGGCTGGGTCGCCGAGTACTACCCCGCCCACTCCCGCGCCACCGCCACCGGCTGGGCCCTGTCCTTCGCCCGGATCGGCGCGATCTCGGGCCCGCTCATCGGCGGCTGGATCGGCTCCATGGCCCTGCCGTTCCAGTGGAACTTCATCGTCTTCGCCGCCGTGGCGCTGGTCGCCGCCGGGGCCGTGGCCCTGATCCCGCAGTTCCCGGGCCCGGCCGCGCTGCCCGGTTCGTCAGGGCGCACCGAGACGGTGCCGGCGGCGCCGGGCCCCTGAGCCGGACCGTCCGCCGGCCGGGCGTCCCGGCCCCGGACGCGCATCACCCGCTCGGGTCGACCCCGCCGGACTCCGGGCGGTCGGTCGAGGCCCGCACCCGCCGGTCGTCGGCCGGGTCCTCCGCGTGCAGGTGGGCCCGCTCGCCGTCGTGGTCGAGCACGGTGAGGATCTCCACCGGCCCGCCCTGCGCCACGATGGCGTGCGGGACCATCGTGGAGAACTGCGCCGCCTGACCGGCCTCGACCACGATGACCCGCTCCCCCAGGTGCAGGCGAGCGGTCCCGGAGAGCACGGTGAACCAGTCGCGGCCCGGGTGCACCGCCAGTCGGTCCGGGGCGGGCGGCCGGCCCGGCTGGATGCGCATCTTGGCCACGGTCATCCCGTGCAGGGCCCGGTCGGAGGAGAGCAGCCACGTGGTCAGTCCCGGCGTGCTGCTGGGCTGCGGGCGGATCACCACGTCCTCGTCCTCGGGGGACTCGACGAGCTGGTCGAGCGAGGTGTCGAGGGCGCGGGCGATGGGCACCAGCTGGTCGAGGGCGATCCTGCGGTGGCCGGTCTCGAGCCGGCTCAGCGTGGACGGGCTGAGGTGGCACCGGGCCGCGAGCGCGTCCAGGGACCAGCCGCGGGCCAGCCGGAGCCCCCGGATGCGCCGGCGGATCACGGCGTCCAGGTCGAGTTCTTGCGTCATGGGCAAGATGCTATGTCTAGAACGCATACGACGTCTACCGTGGTGCTGCGGCCGGGAGTTCCCGGCCGGAGGAGACCGCAGGAGAGCAGAGGTGTGCCATGAGCCCGGAACTGACCCATGACGTGGTGGTCGTCGGAGGCGGTGCCGCCGGCCTGAGCGCAGCCGTCGCCCTGGCGCGCTCCCGGCGCTCGGTGGTCGTGGTGGACGCCGGCGAGCCGCGCAACGCCCCGGCCGGTGGCGCGCACAACCTCCTCGGCCGCGAGGGGGTCCCACCGCTGGAGCTGCTGGCCGCCGGCCGGCGGGAGGCCGAGGAGTACGGGGCGGAGATCGTGCCGGGCCGTGCCGTCACGGCCCGGGCCGAGGCGGACGGGTTCACGGTCGGCCTCGCCGACGGCAGCATGCTGCGCGCGCGGCGGCTGCTGCTCGCCTCCGGGCTGGTCGACGAGCTCCCCGACGTGCCCGGCGTGGCCGAGCTGTGGGGGCGGAGCGTGCTGCACTGCCCGTACTGCCACGGGTGGGAGGTCCGCGGCCGGCGCATCGGCGTGCTCGGCGCGGGCCCCATGAGCATCCACCAGACGCTGCTGTTCCGGCAGCTCAGCGAGGACGTCACCTTCTTCCCGGACCGGATGCCCGACCCCGGCGCCGAGGCGTGGGAGCAGCTCTCCGCCCTGGGGGTCCGGGTGGTCGAGGGGCCCGTGCAGCGGCTGCGCGTCGAGGAGGACGTCCTGCGCGCCGTGGTCCTCGACGACGGGCCGGAGGTCATGGTGGACGCCCTGGTCGTGGCGCCCCGGTTCGTGGCCCGGGCGGAGCTGTACGAGCAGCTCGGCGGCGCCCTGACCGACCACCCCGTCGGGGCACTGATCGCCACGGGCCCGATGGGCGGAACCGAGATCCCCGGGGTGTGGGCGGCCGGCAACGCCGGCGACCTCTCGGCCATGGTCTCCTCGGCGGCAGGAGCGGGGGTCGGCGCGGCCGCGGCGATCAACGCGGACCTCGTGGCGGAGGACGCGGCCGCCGCCGTGCGGGCACGGGCGGACGGGCTCACCGCGGGGACTCCCTGCCGCGGGTGAGGGTCGGTCCGGGGTCAGATCTCCACGGATCCCTGGACGTGCTCGAACACGAGGCTGGTCTGCGTGCTCGCCACCGCCTGGTTGGAGGACAGGTGCTCCAGGACGAACTGGCGGATGTGGTCGGTGTCCCGGGCCGTGACGTGGATGAGGAAGTCGTCCGAGCCCGCCAGGAAGAAGAACTGGGACACCTCCGGCACCGACCTCAGCCCCTCGCCGAACGCGGACATCAGGTGCCGGGCCCCCGGCCGCAGGCGCACGCTGATGAGGGCCTCGATGGTGCTCCCGAGCGCCCGGGGGTCCACCTCGACCGTGAACCGGCGGATCACCCCCGAGCGCTGCAGCCCCTTCATCCGGGCCAGGCAGGTGGACGGGGCCACTCCCAGCGCCTCGCTGAGCGCCTGGTTGGTCATCCGGGAGTTCTCCCGCAGCAGCGCGAGCAGACGCCGGTCGAGGTCGTCCAGCTCGTCCCGGGGCCGCCGATCCTGCGGTGCGGAACGCGTGAGCGGGGTCACTTTCTCCATGGTTCTCCCAGTTCTGCACCGATTGCCGAAGGATCGTCGATCTCTGCGACAGGAAGGGCGATCAATCGTAGTTTTGTGGCACCCATTCTACGTTTTCTGCGGAAGGCCCTTCGATGATCATCTCCGTTCCCACCGAAGTGAAGACCGACGAGCACCGGGTGGCCATCACGGTCTCCGGCGTGCACGAGCTGCGCCACCGCGGTCACCAGGTGCTCATGGAGGCCGGTGCCGGCGTCGGCTCGGGCTTCTCGGACGGGGACTTCGCCGCCGCGGGCGCGGAGGTCGTGACGGACCCGGACGAGCTGTGGGCCCGTGCGGACATGGTGCTGAAGGTCAAGGAACCGATCGCCTCCGAGTACCACCGGTTCCGGGAGGGCCTGGTCCTGTTCACCTATCTGCACCTGGCCGCGGAGCCGGAGCTCACCCGCGCCCTGCTGGCGTCCGGGGTCACGGCCATCGCCTACGAGACCGTGCAGACCGCGGACCGCCGGCTGCCGTTGCTGGCGCCGATGAGCGAGGTGGCCGGCCGGCTCTCGGTGCAGGCCGGGGCCTCGGCCCTGACCGCCACCGGCGGCGGCAAGGGCGTCCTGCTCGGCGGCGTGCCCGGGGTGCGCCCCGCGCAGGTGACGGTGATCGGCGCCGGCGTGGCCGGCACCAACGCGGCCGCCATGGCCGTGGGCCTGGGCGCCGACGTCACGGTCCTCGACATCGACGTGGATCGACTGCGTGCCCTCGACGACCGGTACGCCGGGCGGCTGCGGACCGTCGTCTCCAACGCCTACGAGGTGGAGCGCGCCGTGACCGAGGCGGACCTGGTGATCGGTTCCGTGCTGATCCCCGGCGCCCGGGCCCCCAAGCTGGTCACCAACGAGATGGTCGCGGCCATGAAGCGGGGCAGTGTCCTGGTGGACATCGCCGTGGACCAGGGCGGGTGCTTCGAGGACAGCCGTCCCACCACCCACCAGGACCCGGTCTTCCCGGTGCACGACACCCTGTTCTACTGCGTGGCCAACATGCCGGGCGCGGTGCCCAACACCTCCACCTACGCCCTGACCAACGTCACGCTGCGCTATGTGACCGCCCTCGCCGACCGCGGCGTGGCGGCGGCACTGGCCGCCGACCCCGCCCTGGCCGCGGGGCTCAACACGGTGGCCGGCCGAGTCACGCACCGCTCGGTCGGCGAGGCCCACGGCCTGGACGTCGCCGACCCGGCGGAGCTGGTCGCCGCCGCCTGACCGGGAATGGCCGTCACCTCTGCACGTCGATGGCCGCCTCCAGCTGGTGGACCTTCCACCCCTCGAACCACGTCTCGAGCGTACGGGTGTGGTGAATGCCCTCCGGGGCGATCTCGGGGAGGTCCTGCCCACCACGATGAAGTCCGCGGAGCGGACCTCTCACAGTACGGCCGCGTCCCCGCCCAGGCCCATGGCTTCGGCGGGAGTGCGGCTGGAGGCGGCGACGGCTTCCTCCACCAGGAGGATCTGCACCGGGGTGTCACTCGACGGTGCCCGCTGCGAGCTGCACGTCTGCAGGGCGTCCGCCGGGGTGCTGGTGGGGAGGGCGTCGATGAGGGCGGTGAGGTCGGCGAGGTC
>NZ_BAAGPL010000013.1:72224-72914 GCF_054784195.1 Kocuria himachalensis | reverse complement strand
TAGGTGCAGCGCAGATTGCACTTGTCGATCACCGACAGGCGCAGATCGGTGGCCCGGCGGCCGTGGCGGTCGGCCAGTCCCGCCTCCCGGGGCGCACCGCTGGGGCCCGGCCCCGCACCACGGATCCGCGGAAGACCCAGGGAAACGCTCATGTCATGCCCGTCCCTTGGTGAGATGGCACGGTGTTGCCCGGATCGGGCTCCGAACCCCGGGGCCCACCACCGTCCTGCGTCTAGTCACTCTCAGGTCCCGTGCAGTGCACGCACAGGCCTCCCGTTCCGCCGGAGGTGGCGCACTCGTCGTCGAGCCGGGTCGTTCGGGCGGAGAGCAGGGATCTCCGGATCTCGAGGGTCCGGGACGGGGTCGAAGCGGTCGGCGGCACGGTGGTTCTCACGGAGGGCGCTCCTCTGCGGGTGGATGGTCTGTCGGGCAGGTCCGGCGGTGGGCGGAGAGCCGCTGCGCGGTTCCAGGAGGGGTCCTGGGCCGCTCGGTGGGCTCAGCGTTCGCGGTCGCCGCGGATGAAGGCCTCCAGGTCCGCCCTCGCCACGTCGTCGGGCAGCTGCACGTGCGGGGACTTCATGAAGTACGCCGAGGCCGAGGTCAGCGGGCCCCCGATCCCGCGGTCGGCCCCGATCTTCGCCGCCCGGATCGCGTCGATGATCACCCCGGCCGAGTTCGGCGAGTCCCACA
>NZ_BAAGPL010000013.1:57966-72218 GCF_054784195.1 Kocuria himachalensis | reverse complement strand
ATCCTTCGTGCCGAACTCCCGGGCGACGTTGGAGGTCACCGCCTGGGTCTTGGAGATCTTCTTGGACTCCAGCCGGGTGCGCTCGAGCATGTTCATGAAGTCCATGTTCCCGCCCACGTTGAGCTGATAGGTGCGGTCCAGCACGTACCCGCGGTCCTCGAACAGCTTCGCCAGGACGCGGTGGGTGATGGTCGCCCCGATCTGGGACTTGATGTCGTCGCCCACGATCGGCACCCCGGCCTCGATGAACTTCTGCGCCCACCCCGGGTCGGAGGCGATGAACACCGGCAGCGCGTTGACGAAGGCCACCCCCGCCTCGATCGCGGCCTGGGCGTAGAAGCGGTCGGCCTCCTCCGAGCCCACCGGCAGATACGACACCAGCACGTCGACCTCCGCGTCCTTGAGCGCCTGGACCACGTCCACCGGCTCGGCCGCGGACTCCTCGACCACCTCCCGGTAGTAGGACCCGAGGCCGTCCAGGGTCGGCCCGCGTTGGACGGTGACCCCGGTGTGCGGCACGGAGGCGAAGACCAGGGTGTTGTTCTGCGAGGCGCCGATCGCCTCGCACAGGTCGAGCCCGACCTTGGCGGCGTCGACGTCGAAGGCGGCCACGAACTCGAGGTCGCCCACGTGGTAGTCGCCGAAGACCACGTGCATCAGCCCCGGCACGGTGGCGGCCGGATCGGCTCCGGCGTAGAAGTGCACGCCTTGGATCAGGGAGGAAGCGCAGTTGCCGACACCGGCGACGGCCACGCGAATGGGATGGTGGGACACGGGACTCCTTCGTGGGGAGGCCGACCGCGACCGGCCGGGTGCCGGCGCCGCGTGCCTCCCGGGGTTGGGGGACGGGGATGTGATGGTGTGCGGGCCGGGCGAAGAGTCGAGCCGGACCGGCGGCGACCTGTCAGTGACCGCGGGTGATCCATTCCTGCAGGTGGGGGATCTCGGCGCCGATCGTGGTGGACTCCCCGTGCCCGGTGAGCACCTCGGTGCCCTCCGGCAGGGTCAGCAGCCGGGTGCGGATGGACTCGATGATGCTGTCGAAGTCCGACCAGGACCGCCCGGTGGCGCCGGGTCCGCCCTGGAACAGGGTGTCCCCGGAGAACAGCACCCCGCTCTCCCCGAGGTCGGGGGCGAAGAAGCACACCGAGCCGGGGGAGTGCCCAGGGGTGTGGAGGGCCACCAGCTGCGCTCCGGCCACCGTGAAGCGGTCGCCGTCGGCGATCTCGGCGTCGAAGCGGGTGGTCGGGTGGGCCTGCTGCCACAGCATCGTGTCGGCCGGGTGCAGGTGCACGGGGGCCCGGAGGGCCTCGCCCACCTCGAGGGCGGCGCCGATGTGGTCGTCGTGGCCGTGGGTCAGGAGGATCGCGCGGGTGTCGCGGATCCCCACGGCCGCCGACACTGCCGCGGCGTCGTGGGCGGGGTCCACGACGACGCACTGCTCGTCGTCACCGACGATCCAGACGTTGTTCTCGACCTCCCAGGCGCTCCCGTCGAGGGAGAACGTGCCCGAGGTCACCAGCCGCTCCACTCGCACTCTTCCGGAGGTACCGGCTCCGCCGCTCGATGCGCCGATGTGCGGCGCGGGCTCGGGGCGTCCTCCGCCCGGCACCGGCGTCAGCCCGGAGACGCAGCCCTCGCTCATCGAGACGCCCCGCGGGGACCGGAAGCCGGCGGGGGAGTCGTGCCGGTGCGCCGTGCCCGGCTCCCGCCCCTGGACGGCGCACGGTGAACTCGGTGCATCTGGTCTTCCTCTCCGTGTGGGGCAGGGCCGCCGTTCCGGAGGCCGGGCCTGGACCCCGCCCGCACCTGCAGTCAGGTGCTTCTCGTCTGGTGCAACAAGCGTCGCAATGCGCAACAACTGGCGTGGGAAAAGTCTCCGGGGGATCGACTCCCCTGTCAAGGGACAAGGGACAAGGGACAAGGGACAAGGGACCAGGGGGCGGGGGCGGGGGCGGGGGCGGGGACGCGGGGGAGCGCCCGTCCCTGGCGGCGCCCCCTCCGCCGGCCTCCCCCGACGGCGCAGGTGGTCGACCGTCACCGGTGGCCGCCGGCCTCTTCGTGGCCGGTCCCGTCGAGCTCCATGCGCTCGAGGATCGTGGCGGAGATCTCCTCGACGGACATGGAGGCGGAGTTGACGTGGGGGATGCCGTTCAGCGCGTACATCTCCTCGGCGTTGCGCAGCTCCCAGGAGCACTGGGCGAGCGAGGAGTAGACGGTCGACGGCCGCCGCTCCTGACGGACCTGGCTGAGCCTGAGGGGCTGCGAAGTGAGTCCGAAGCACTTCCTGAGGTGGGGTGCCACGGGCGTCGGCAGGGCCCGCCGCTCGAAGTCCTCGTCCACCAGCGGGAAGTTGGCGACACGGATGCCGTGCTGCAGGGCCAGGTACATGCTGGCGGGCGTCTTGCCGCAGCGTGACGGGGCGATGAGGATCAGGTCCGCCCGCTCCAGGGCCCGGATGGACTGCCCGTCGTCGTGCTCCATGGCGTACTCCACCGCCGCCATCCGGGACTGGTACCGGATGGCGTCGCCCAGCCCGTGGGCCCGCCCCGGTTGCAGGTTCGCGGTGGCGTGCAGCGCGGCTTCGAGCTGGGGGAGGTGGGTGCCGAAGAGATCCACGAAGAAGCCCTGGCTGCCGGCGAGGACGCCGCGGATGTCCGGGTCGACGACGGTGGAGAACACCACCGGCATCCGTCCGGTGGCGGCCACGGCGTCGATGCGGGCCGCCACCTGCCGTGCCCGCTCCATGGTGATGATGAACGGCACGGTGTGGCGTTCGAAGTGCTGGTCGGGGAACTGGGTGATCAGGGTGGTGCCCAGCGTCTCGGCGGTGATCCCCGTGCTGTCCGACAGGAAGAACGCCACGGGGCAGGTGTCGGTCACCGCTGCCCTCGCCGTCGTCTCATGGTGTGCCCTCTTTCCGGGTGTGTGCTCGGGGTGGGGGCCAGGGTCCTGGCGCCGTGCGCCAGGACCCTGGCGTGCTCACACGCTGGGCTGAGGAGCGGTGCGGGCCAGGGACAGCCAGGTGTCGACGACGGCGTCGGGGTTGAGCGAGACGGAGTCGATGCCCTGTTCCAGCAGCCAGGCGGCGAGGTCGGGGTGGTCGCTGGGGCCCTGGCCGCAGATCCCGACGTACTTGCCGCGCTCCTTGCAGGCGGCGATGGCCATCGCGAGCAGCTTCTTCACGGCCGGGTCGCGCTCGTCGAAGGAGGCGGCCACCAGGGCGGAGTCACGGTCCAGGCCCAGGGTGAGCTGGGTGAGGTCGTTGGAGCCGATGGAGAACCCGTCGAAGTGCTCCAGGAACTGCTCGGCCAGCAGCGCGTTGGCGGGCAGCTCGCACATCATCACGATCTGCAGACCGTCCTCACCGCGTACCAGGCCGTTGGCGGCCAGCAGCTCGATCACGCCCTGGGCCTCGGCGACGGTGCGCACGAACGGGACCATGAGCTTGATGTTGGTCAGGCCCATGGTGGTGCGTGCGTGCTTGACCGCTTCGCACTCCATCTCGAAGGCCGCCCGGAAGCTCTCCGACAGGTACCGTGAGGCCCCTCGGAAGCCGAGCATGGGGTTCTCCTCGGCCGGCTCGAACTGCGGGCCGCCGAGCAGGTTGGCGTACTCGTTGGACTTGAAGTCCGACAGCCGGATGATCACCGGCTCCGGGGCGAAGGCCGCCGCGATCGTGGCGATGCCCTCGGCCAGGCGCTTGACGTAGTAGTCGCGCGGGCCGGCGTAGGCGGCGATGCGCTCCCGGACCTGCTCGGCGACGTCGGCCGGCAGGCTCGCCTCGTCGTGCTCCAGGGCCAGCAGGGCCAGGGGGTGGATGCCGATCTGGCGGTTGATGATGAACTCCAGCCTCGCCAGTCCCACCCCGTGGTGGGGCAGCTGGGCGAAGCTGAAGGCCTGCTCGGGGGTGCCGACGTTCATCATCACCTTCAGGGGTGCCTCCGGCATGGATCCCAGGGCGGTCTCCTCCACGGTGTAGTCCAGCAGGCCTTCGTAGACCAGGCCTGCCTCGCCCTCGGCGCAGGAGACCGTCACCGGGTCCCCGACGGACAGGGTCGTAGTGGCATCGCCGGTGCCGACGACCGCGGGGATGCCCAGTTCGCGGGCGATGATGGCCGCGTGGCAGGTGCGCCCGCCGCGGTCGGTGACGATCGCGGCGGCCTTCTTCATGATCGGCTCCCAGTCCGGATCCGTCATGTTCGCCACCAGGACGTCCCCGGCCTGGAAGGAGGCCATCTCCTCGTGGGAGCTGAGAATACGGACCTGCCCGGCGCCGATGCGCTGGCCGATGGCCCGACCTTCCACCCGCACTGGCCCGCTCCCCTGGAGCCGGTAGCGCGTGATGCCGCCGGCCGCCCGGCGGGAGACCACCGTCTCGGGGCGGGCCTGCAGGATGTAGAGCTGCCCGTCGGTCCCGTCCTTGCCCCACTCGATGTCCATCGGGCGGCCGTAGTGGTCCTCGATCGCCACGCCGTAGCGGGCCAGCTGCTCGACCTCGGCGTCGGTGAGGCTGAACCGGGCGCGCAGCTGCGCCGGGACCGGAACGAAGGCCACGGTCTGCCCGAGCTCGGCGGACTGCGTGTAGGTCATCTGCAGGGCCTTCTCCCCGAGCCCGCGCTTGAGCACCGCGGGCCGGTGCGCGGCCAGGGCCGGTTTGTAGACGTAGAACTCGTCCGGGTTCACCGCGCCCTGCACCACGGCCTCCCCGAGCCCGTAGGAGGAGGTGATGAACACCGCGTCGGTGAACCCGGACTCGGTGTCCATGGTGAACATCACCCCTGAGGCACCGACGTCGGAGCGCACCATCTTCTGCACCCCGGCCGAGAGCGCGACCTCGGCGTGGGCGAAGCCGTGGTGGACCCGGTAGGCGATCGCCCGGTCGTTGTACAGGGAGGCGAAGACGTCCTTGACCGCCGCCAGCACGCTCTCCACGCCCCGCACATTCAGGTACGTCTCCTGCTGCCCGGCGAAGGAGGCGTCCGGCAGATCCTCCGCGGTCGCACTCGAGCGCACCGCCCAGGACACCTCCACCCCCGCCGGCTGGGCGGCGGCCAGCTCCTCGTAGGCGGCGCGGATGCCGGCCTCCAGGGCGCCCGGCAACGGCGCCTGCCGGATCAGCGACCGGATCCGGGCACCGGCGGCGGACAGAGCGCCCACATCGGCGGTGTCCAGCCCCTCCAGGGCCTGGACGATCTGCTCATCCAGCCCGCCGGCGGCCAGGAACTCCCGGAAGGCCGTGGCCGTCGTGGCGAAACCACCGGGCACCTGCACCCCGGCCGCACCCAGGTTGCGGATCAGCTCCCCCAGGGAGGCGTTCTTGCCCCCGACCTCCTCGAGGTCGGACAGGTCGATCTCGGTGAACGGAAGAACGTAGGTCATCAGTCGTGCTCCTCGGGTGCGCTCGAGCGGAAATCGGTCGGATCGTGGTGGAGGGCCGGTGCCGGACCGCTCACGGGCCGGGGTCGATGGCTGCCGCCGTGCTCGGCAACCGGAGGGTCGCCACCGGGTCGGTCGCCGTCGCAGCGTGGTGTGCTGCACGGTGGCGGGCACTGCCCATGACGGAGGTCACAAGTCAGTCGCCAACAGATATATCACTCATATATCGGGTGGAGAAGAAATGACCCCGCATGACGGGAGGCGACGGCGTCGTCGATGCCGCCAAGGGGGCGGCCTTTCCTCGGCCGCGTTGCACTGAATGCAACTCCGATGCATGCCGGTAATCACCGTCGTCCACTTTTACGGTCAACTGGGGGGAAATGTTTCTTGCAGGGTCTTGACCGTGGTCCACATCACTTCCTACATTGAGGCAACGCCGTTGCAATGAATGCAACACGTGATGGCGGAGGAGGCGGTGCGGCCGAGCAGCTCGGCGGCGTACCGATCCCCGCCACCCGCACCGTCGCCGCCCACGCCACGGCCGCCACCGTCAGGTGCCCGTCGCGTCCCACCGTCTCGAACAGCCCCTCCGCGTTGCACTCCACGAAAGGACGACCATGACCACCTCGCCCACCGCCACCAACGTCTCCGAGCTCGAGCGCCTGAAGGTCCTGCACAACGGGCAGAAGGAGCAGCTGACCTTCTCCGACGCCGAGTTCGAGCGCCGCCTGACCGGCCTGCGCCGGATCATGGCCCAGAAGCAGCTCGACGCCGTCATCCTGACCAGCTACCACGGCATCAAGTACTACTCCGACTTCCTCTACACGACGTTCGGCCGCAACTACGCCCTGGTCGTCACCGCCGAGGACTCCGTCACGGTCACCGCCAACATCGACGCCGGCATGCCGTGGCGCACCAGCTACGGCGAGAACATCGTCTACACCGACTGGCGGCGCGACAACTTCTACTACGGACTCCAGGAGGCCCTGCGCCAGCGCGGGGTCCGCGCCCGCCGGATCGGCGTGGAGGACGACGCCCTGCCGCTGCTGACCCGCCAGCGCATCCAGGCCGCCTTCGAGGGCGTCGAGCTGCTCGACGTTTCCCAGGACGCCATGCGCCAGCGCATGATCAAGTCCGCCGAGGAGATCGAGGTCATCAAGCACGGTGCCCGCATCGGCGACCTCGGCGGGGAGGCCATCCGCGCGGCGATCCGCGAGGGCATCACCGAGTACGAGGTCGCCCTGGCCGGCACCGAGGCGATGGTCCACGAGATCGCCCGCACCTTCCCGCACCGTGAGGTCCGCGACACCTGGGTGTGGTTCCAGTCCGGGATCAACACCGACGGCGCCCACAACTGGGCCACCACCCGCAAGCTGCAGCGCGGGGACATCCTGTCCCTGAACTGCTTCCCGATGACGTCGGGCTACTACACCGCCCTGGAGCGCACCCTGTTCCTCGGCGAGCCCGACGCCCGCTCGCGCGAGCTGTGGGAGATCAACGTCCAGGTCCACGAGCGCGGCCTGGAGCTGATCAAGCCGGGCGCGGTGTGCAAGGACATCGCCGCGGAGCTCAACGAGATCTTCATCTCCCACGGTCTGCTGGCCAACCGCACATTCGGCTACGGCCACTCCTTCGGGGTGCTGTCCCACTACTACGGCCGCGAGGCCGGCCTGGAGCTGCGCGAGGACATCGACACCGTCCTGGAGCCGGGCATGGTCGTGTCCATGGAGCCCATGATCACCGTCCCCGAGGGCCAGCCCGGCGCCGGCGGCTACCGCGAGCACGACATCCTCGTCATCGGCGAGGACGGGGCCGAGAACATCACCAAGTTCCCCTACGGCCCCGAGCACAACATCATCTCCGCCTAGTGCCCACGGCAGACGGTGCCGCCCACGCGGCGCCGTCTGCCGTCGTCCCCCACACACGCCCTGCAGGGAAGGATCACGGTGGTCACCAACCGTTCTCTCGAAGACCTCGACGCCCACAGCTATCAGGACTACGTGGCCGGCGGCCGCGGTGTGGTGCTCGTTCCCACGGGCGCCACGGAGCAGCACGGCCCGCACATGCCGATGGGCGTGGACGCGATGCTCTCGCGAGCGATCTGCGCGGCCGTGGCCGAGGAGATCGACGCGCTCGTGGCGCCGGCTTTCTGCTACGGGTACAAGTCCCAGCCCCGATCGGGTGGCGGGAACCACCGGATCGGCACCATCAGCCTCTCGGCGCAGTCCCTGATCCTGCAGACCAAGGACGTCGTCCTCGGGCTCCTCCAGGACGGTGTCCGCCGGGTCGTGGTGGTCAACGGGCACTACGAGAACTACCAGTTCCTCTACGAGGGTCTGGACCTCGCCGTCCGGGAGGCCCGTGCGACGGGCCTGGAGGGCAGCCGGGCCATGCTGCTCTCCTACTGGGACTTCGTCGACGACGGGACCCTCGAGGCCGTCTTCCCGGACGGCTTCCTCGGCTGGGACATCGAGCACGGAGGAGTGCTCGAGACCTCGCTGATGCTCCACCTGCACCCCGAGAAGGTCGACATGTCACGGGCACCCGCCCATCCTCCCGCCGAGCCGGCCTCCTACGACGTCTTCCCGGAGGACCCGGCCCGGACACCGGACTCGGGCTGCCTCTCCGCCCCGGCCGGCGCCACCGCGCAGAAGGGCGAGCTCCTGCTCGGCACCGTCCGCACCGGGATCACCCGCGCGGTCACCGACGAGTTCGGGAAGTGAGATCGGCATGACGACGACACGGAGAGCTCCGGGCGAGGAGACCGGAACGGTCCAGGTCCCCCGGTTCCGGGGCCGGCACATCCCGCCGCTGGACCGGGCGATCATCACCGTCCTCCCGCCCGTGCTCATCATCGCCGTACTGGTGGTGGTGACGATGAACCCGACCGGGGCCGCCGAGGCCATCTCCGCGGCCCGCACCTTCGTCACCGGCAAGTTCACCTGGCTGTTCATCCTCTACTCGATCGTGGCGGTCGTCGTCTGCCTGTGGCTGGTCCTCAGCCGCATCGGCAGCATCCGCCTGGGCGGGCCCGCCGCGCGCCCCGAGCACGGCAAGTTCGCCTGGTACTCGATGCTCTTCGCCTGCGGACAGGGCATCGGCCTGATCTTCTGGTCGGTCGCCGAGCCCATCCTGCTGCGCGACGAGAACCCCGTCGTGCCCGCCGGTCCCGACGGGGCGGCCGAGGGCGCCATGGTGTGGTCCTACTTCCACTGGGGCTTCACCGCATGGGCCATGTACTGCGTGGTGGCCGTGTGCCTGGCCTACTCCCACCACAACCTCGGCAAGACCCTCACCTTCCGCGAGGCCACCGTGGACATCCTCCCGGCGTGGTCCCAGCGCGGCGCCGGTGTGGTCGTGGAACTGCTCGCGATCATGGCCACCGTCCTGGGGCTCGCCACCTCCTTCGGCTTCGCCGCCCTCCAGTTCACCTCCGGCCTCGCCTCCTTCACCGGGCTGGCCTCCGGCCCGGGGATCTGGCTGCTCGTCATCCTGGGCCTGGCGGGGCTCACCGCCGCGTCCGCCTTCTTCGGCATCAACAAGGGCATGAAACGGATCAGCGAGACGAACTCGGTCCTGAGCATCGTCCTGCTGGTGGCCGTCCTCGTCTTCGGGCCCACGATCTTCATCATCTCCAACATCACCCAGACCTTCGGGTCCTTCATCGCCAACTTCACGGCGATGAGCTTCTGGACCGACGCCGGCACCGCCGGCCAGGACATCTCCTCCTGGCAGGACAGCTGGAACGGCTGGTGGACCGTGTTCATCTGGTGCTGGGTCATCGCCTTCAGCCCGTTCGTCGCCGGATTCATCGCCCGCATCTCCCGCGGGCGCACCATCCGCGAGTTCGTCATCGGCGTCACCGTGGTCCCCTCGCTGATCGTCATGGTCTGGATCGGGATCATCGGCTCGGCCGCGCTGCACTACGACGACCGCAGCGATCGCGGCATCTCCGCCGCGGTCGCGGCGGACACCTCCAGCGGGCTGTTCGTCATGCTGGAGTCCGTGCCCGTCATCGGCTCGCTGCTGCTCGTGGTGGCCACCGTCCTCGTCGCCACCTACTACGTCACCTCCCTGGACTCCGGGGCCCACGCCCTGGCCGAGTTCGTCTCCGCGCCCCGCAAGGCCGGGCCCCTCTTCCGGGTGGTCCTGGTGGCAAGCATCGCGGCCGTGGCCGTCACGCTGCTGACGCTCGGCGGCACCGCGGTCGTCGACACGGTCCAGACCGGCACCATCATCGGCGCCTTCCCGTTCTCCTTCGTCATTCTGCTGATGATCGCGAACCTGGTCCGCCGGTTGACCGGGCGCACCGTGGACACCGTTCGCCTGGAGCGGGAGATCAACGATCCGCGTCCCCTGGCGTCCGAAAAGGCCGCCGTGGAAGAGGCCGCCGTGGAAGAAGCCGCCACGCGGGGCGCCGGCGGCACGGACCCGGCTCCTGGTGCGGCGGATGTCCCCGCCCGCTGAGGCGGTCCTCGTGGCCGGAGCCGCGCCACGGGAGGGGCGTGCCGGGTCCCGGTTCCCTCGCGCGGCACCCGGGATCCGAACAGGGGCCCGGCCGGGGGCGGCGGGTCGGCGACGGCCGCCCCGGGCGGCCCGACCCGGACCGCCGGAGGTGGCGGCCCGGCGACGCCACCCCCGGAACGGGCAATAGGCCCCTGTGCCCCGCACAGAGGGCAGAATAAGGAATCCGATGACCTCATCAACTGACAACTCCACGTCGGCGGCGGAAGCCCGCACGGCCTCCGTCGTCTCCCATGCCATCAGCGTCCTGCGGTGCTTCTCGGTGGACGAGCCGTTGCAGGGGGTCACCGAGATCGCCGGGCGGGTGGGGCTCCACAAGAGCACCGTCTCGCGCATCCTCGCCACCCTCGAGCAGGAGAACCTCGTGGAGCGAGACCCGCAGTCGCGGCGCTTCCGCCTCGGGCTGGGGCTCATCTCCGTGACGGGCCCCCTGCTGGCCGATCTCGACGAACGGCGCGCGGCGTACCCGCTGCTCCAGGAGCTGACCGACCAGACCGGGGAGACCAGCGCCCTGATGCTGTGGGGCGGCAACGGGACCGTCTGCGTGGAGCAGATCCCCAGCCCGCAGCAGATCAAGCACACCACCCCGCTGGGCACCCGGTTCACCACCGCCCTCAGCTCGTCGGTGCAGGTCTTCCTCGCAGCCCAGCCCCCCGAGCGCGTGCGTGCCCTGCTCCTGTCCGGGGCGATCGACCACTTCGCGGTGACCGAGACCGGGATCTCCGCCTATCTGCAGCTGCTCGGCGAGGTCCGTGCCGAGGGGGCGGCCGTCAACTACGGCCGGACCTCGGTGGACGAGGTGGGCGTGGCCACCCCGGTCTACGACCACCGTGACGAGCTGGTCGCGGCCGTCATGATCGCGGCTCCGCGCTACCGGGTCACCGAGGAGCAGGTCTCCCACCTCGTGACCGCCTGCCGGGCGGCGTCCACAGGGGTCTCCCGGCGGCTGGGTGCCGCGGTGCGGAGCTCCTGAGTCCGGTTCCGACCGCGATGCGGCTATTCCGCCGCCCGGTCCGCCGCCGCGAAGACGGGGTGGCGGGCCAGGCGGGCGGCCAGGGCCAGCCCGGCCATCCGGGGGGTCCCCCGGGGATCCCCCCCGATCAGCTCGAAGATCCGCGTCAGCCGGCTGTGCATCGACTGGCGCTCCAGGAAGAGCACGCGCGCGGTCTCCGCGGTGTTGCACCCGGACCGGAGCCACTGCTCCAGCGTCTCCAGCAGGTGGGTGCCGCGCCGCCGGTCGTACTCCAGCAGGTTCCCGATCAGCTCCTGGATCAACAGGTCGACCGTGTCGGTGCCGAGGTGCTCGACGGCGAGACGTTCCACCACGTAGTCCTCGCTGTCGGTCAGACCGCCGTCGTCCCCGGCGGCCCGGGCCAGGGACCGGCTCGCCCGGACGGCCTGCAGCGAGTGGGGCGCCAGCAGGTAGCCGGCCACGGACGGGCCGATGCCGCCGGTCAGGGTGGTGCCCGCCAGGAAGGCCCGGAGGGCGGCGACCAGGCGGCCCCGATCCGCCTGGGTGCGGGCGGGATCGAGGGGCACCAGGGCGTACAGCGCGTCGGCCTCCAGCGCCGAGCGGGTCCCCGGTGCCAGCTGGCGCAGGAGCCGGCCCAGGGACCCCGCGGCCGCGGCAAGACCTGGTCCCGAGAACATCACCATGACCACGGGCACCTGGGTGCCGAGCCCGGCCGAACGCCCCAGCTCCCGCAGCCGGTTGCCGTCGGTGCTGTGGACGATGGCGCTCAGCAGACGCGTCTCCGCGATCTGCTCGAGGGTCGGGCTGTGCCGGTGGGACAGCGCCAGCGCGATGATGTTGCTGATGCGCTCCCCGGCCACCGTGAGCAGCGCCGCGTCCGGATTGCCGGCCATGATCAGCCGGGCCACCACGACACCGCCGATGAGGATGTCCGTGGAGACGGGTGCCGTTCCCGGCGCTCCGCCGGCCTCCGTGCCGGGCGCCGAGACGCTGTCGATCACGTGCCCGTGGTGGTCGGTCAGCGTCACGCTCGCCGACAGGGCGGCGGCGACCTGGGTCAGGAGCGGCACGATGGCGGCCCCGGAGGCGGCCAGGTGCTCGGCCAGCCGCTGGGACAGGGCATCGGCGGTCTGCAGAGCCGACACCTGACGGGAGACGATGCGCCGGTTGATCTCCTCGGCCACGTCCACGAACGGGATCACCCGCTGCAGCTCGATCAGCGGCAGCCCGACGTCCTCCGCCTCCTCGAGGATGTCCGCCGACAGGCCGTGGGCGGAGGCGGCGGTCTCCACGGCCAGCGCGCTGACACCGCGCTCGGCGAGGTCCCGCACGTACCTGCGCTGCTGGCCGGGCTTGAGACCCAGCAGGGCCTGTCCTCCGGTCAGCAGGAGCTCCTCGCCGCGCAGCAGAGGGGCGATCTTGACGACCTCGCTCGAGTGGACCCAGCGCACCCGGGCCCCGGCCACCTGGGCAGTACCCGCCCGGACCCGGGGGCGCGCGCGTCGCAATAGGTCACTTTCGAGCACTTCGGCCAAGGGGATGAACATTCTGGCTCCTCACTGCCACCACCACGCCCGTGCCATTCCGGCCCCAGGAACACCAGGATGACACAGTGTCACTCCGCAGAAGGAGCTTGTCTTACACAGTGTCCCTCGGGTGTGACCTGTGTCATCCCTACGCTGGAGCTTGCTTCCCCTACTCATTGGAGGATTCGGTGAACAATTCCACGCCGAGCGGCTCCGAAGCTGCAACGCACGAGGTCGAGGACCTCCTGCAGCCGATCCCTGAATCGGCACGAACGACGAAACTGTCCGGACAGTTCTGGATCTGGGCCGGTGCCAACGTGGCTCCGATCAACTGGATCCTCGGCGCACTGGGCATCCACCTGGGCCTGGGCTTCGCCGACACCGTGACGGTCCTGATCATCGGCAACCTCATCGGCATGCTCGGCTTCGGCTGCTTCGTGGTCCTGGGACAGAAGACCGGCGCCACCGGGATGCTGCTGTCCCGCGGTGCCTTCGGGCGGCGCGGGGCCTATCTGCCGGCCGCCATCCAGGCCACCATCGCCATCGGCTGGTCCGCGGTGAACACCTGGATCATCCTCGACCTGGTCATGGCCCTGTTCGGCATGCTCGGCTGGGTGGACCCCGCCCAGCACAACTACGGGTGGCGCATCGGCACCGCCGCGGTCATCATGGCGATCCAGGTCTTCATCTGCTACCTGGGCTACCGCGCCATCGCCGCCTTCGAGCGGTGGACCATGCCCCCGACCGTGCTCGTGCTGATCGCCATGTCGATCGTGGCCTGGACGCAGCTGGACATCAACTGGGCCTACCAGGGGCCCCCGGGAGAGATCCTCACGGGCATGCCCCGCATCGCGGCGATGTCCACGGTCATGACGGCCATCGGCATCGGCTGGGGCATCGGCTGGTTCACCTACGCCCCGGACTACTCCCGCTTCGTCAGCAAGAAGATCCCGCCGGTCAAGCTCTACCTGGTCAGTGTCCTGGGGCAGTTCCTGCCCGTGGTGTGGCTCGGGATCCTCGGCGCCAGCCTGGCCACCAAGAACGGCTCGGCGGACCCGGGGCAGCTGATCGTGCAGAGCTACGGGGCCTTCGCGATCCCCGTCATCCTGCTCGTCATCCACGGCCCCATCGCCACGAACATCATCAACCTCTACACCTTCGGCGTCGCCTCCCAGGCATTGGACATCAAGGTGTCCCGGCGGAAGCTGACCGTCGCCGTGGGCTTCCTGTCCATGCTGGCCGTCATCGGCTTCATGTTCGCCCACGACTTCGCCGAGCTGCTGCACACCTGGCTGATCGCCATCGTGGCCTGGGTCGCCACCTGGGGCGGGATCATGGCCGTGCACTACTTCGTCTTCGAGCGGCACCACCGCGACTTCAGCTACCTCTTCCTGCCTCCCCGGGACACCCACCTGAGGTCCTTCAACCCGGTCGCCTACGTCGCGTTCTTCGCCGGGATCCTGATGACCTGGCTGTGCATGTACGGCTCCGTGCCCGCTCTCCAGGGGCCCATCGCCCGAGCCGCCGGCGGCGTGGACTTCTCCTGGCTGGCCGGAACGGTCACCTCCGCCACGATCTACTTCGTCTTCGGCTACCGCCGCTTCCGCTCCCGGCTGGAAGCGGGCATCCCGCTGGTCCTGCGGCAGGGCCTCGACGACCAGGAGGTCCTGGAGACGCACGGCAGCGCGGTCACCGGCCCGATCCTCGTGCCGATGACCCCGCACAACCCGGCTGAGGCCGCCGGGCGCACCGCTCCGGGCGCGATCCCCGTGCCCGACGGGCCCTCGTCGGCCCCGTCGCGGGGGGAGGACCACCACACCATGGTGTAGGTCCCGCCGGCACGACAGGAA
>NZ_BAAGPL010000013.1:12282-57930 GCF_054784195.1 Kocuria himachalensis | reverse complement strand
GGGGGCCGCCGCCGTGCGCGGACCGAGCCCGCCTGCCGGGCGGGTCCCGGACGGTTCCCGCCCGGGACCCGTGGTCGCGGGCGCCGCGGTGGTCAGCCGTCGCCGGCCACGGCCCGCCCGATCGTCTCCCGCAGGATCTCGCTGGTGCCCCCGAAGATCGTCAGCAGCCGGGACGCGAGGTAGGCCTGCGCCACCGGGTAGTCGAGGATGTAGCCGTACCCGCCGTGCAGCTGGAGGCACCGGTCCGTCACGGCCTTCGCCCGCTCGCCCGCCCAGTACTTGGCCTTGGACGCGCCGACCACGTCGAGGGCCCCGGCGTTGAACGCGTGCACCGCCCGCTGCACGTAGGCCTCGACGACCTCCACCTCGACCGTGAGCTCCGCGAGCTCGAACCGGGTGTGCTGGAAGTCGAGCACCCGGGAGCCGAAGGCCGTGCGCTCGCCGGTGTACCGGAGGGTGC
The DNA here is from genome assembly GCF_054784195.1 of Kocuria himachalensis. Lineage (NCBI taxonomy): Bacteria > Bacillati > Actinomycetota > Actinomycetes > Micrococcales > Micrococcaceae > Kocuria > Kocuria himachalensis. The sequence goes on along the minus strand of NZ_BAAGPL010000013.1, from coordinate 57,470 downwards.
TCTCGAGGGTCGAGCGCGCGACGGCGCTCGCGGCCACGGCGACCGCCAGCCGCCCCTGGGGCAGCACCTGATGGATCTGCCTCAGCCCGCCGCCCTCGGTGCCGACGAGGTTCTCGGCGGGGACCCGGACGTCCTCGAAGAACACCTCGGCGGTGTCCGAGGCCTTGACCCCCATCTTGTCGAGCTGCTTGCCGGTCTCGTAGCCCGGGGAGTCCGCCTTGTGCACCAGGAACAGGCTGAGGCCGTCCTCCCCGGCGCGCCCGGCCCCTCCGTCCGTGCGTGCCAGGACCAGGGCGGCGTCCCCGCTGATCCCGTTGCCGATGAACGTCTTCTGACCGGTCAGCACCCACTCGTCGCCGTCGCGCACGGCCCGGGTGCGCACCCCGCGCAGGTCGGAGCCCGCGCCCGGCTCGGTCCACGCCACGGAGGTGACGAGCTCCCCCGTGAGCATGCCCGGCAGCCACCGCCGCTTCTGCTCGTCGGTGCCGTGGGCGAGCAGGTGGGGCAGCACCCAGTCGTCGTGCAGGTGCAGCGCGAGGGCCACGCCGAGGGCGCCCTGCCGGACCAGCTCCTCGTCGAGCACGGCGCGGAACCGGTAGTCCGTCAGGCCCATGCCCCCGTACTCCTCGGGCACGGCGAGGCCGAGCAGGCCCGCCTCGCCGGCGGCCGTCCACATGCTGCGGGGCATCAGGTGCTGGGCGTCCCACCCGGCGTAGTGCGGCGCCACCTCGCGGGTCGTGAACTCGCGGGCCACCTCGCGGAACTCCTCGTGCTCCTCCTCGTAGAACGGCCGGTGGAAGGGCCGGTCGGCCGGGGTCTCGGTCACGGGGTGCCTCCTGTGCTGGTGGGGATCGGGTCGAACGCGGTGCGCAGCGCGGCCCAGGTCATCTCCTCGAGGGCGGCCCGGGCGACGTCGAGCCGTCCCGCGTCCTGCGGGGCGCGCAGCCGGTGCGCGGTCCGCAGGGAGTGGGGGGTCGAGTTGATGAGCCCGAAGGCGGCCTGCGCGCGCAGGGTGAGCTCCGCGACGTCGCGCGCGGGGGCGAGCTCGCGCAGGGCGTCCACCCACAGCGTCACGTAGCCGCGCTGCAGGACGCGGACCGCACGGCGGTCCCCCTCGGTGAGGTTCGGCAGCTCCCGGTCCTGCACCACGATCACGGCGGGACGGTGCAGCGCGAACTCCACCTGGAAGCAGATCAGCGCCCGCAGCCGCCGGGCCGGATCGGGGGAGCGGGCCACCACCTCGCGGCCCCGGTCGAGCAGGTCGGAGCTGACCTCGAGCAGGACCGCGCCCAGGACGGCCTGCTTGCTCGGGAAGTGCCGGTAGACGGCGGGTCCGCTGACCCCCGCGGCGGCGCCGATGTCGTCGATCGAGACGCCGGCGTAACCGCGCTCGGCGAAGAGCGTCGCGGCGGCGGCGAGCAGGTCCTGGCGCCGCTGGGCCTTGGCCTGCCCGCGCACGGTGGTGGGCGGGCCGGGGCTGCGCTCGGTCTGGGGCACGGGTCCTGCTCTCGGGTCGGATACCTGGACATTCTAGTGAGGCGCCACTAACCTGAACTTCAAGTTAGTCAAGATTAACCGAAGTGGTGTCCCGGACTGCCGGCCCGGAACGGAGGAGACGGATGCGCGTGCTGAGCACCCAGGCCGACCCGGGCGGCGCGGAGTTCGCCGCCAACGCGACCGCTCAGCAGGGCCTCGCCGAGGAGCTGGCCCGGCGCCTGGAGCGGGCGGCGCAGGGCGGGCCGGAGGCCTCCCGCCAACGGCACGTGGCGCGCGGCAAGCTGCTGCCGCGCGAGCGGGTCGAGCACCTGCTGGACGAGGGCAGCCCGTTCCTGGAGCTCGGCGCCCTGGCCGCGGAGGGGATGTACGACGACGAGTGTCCGGGGGCCGGTGTGATCGCCGGGATCGGCCTGGTCCACGGCCGGCAGGTGATGGTCGTGTGCAACGACGCCACGGTCAAGGGCGGCACCTACTACCCGGTCACGGTCAAGAAGCACCTGCGCGCCCAGGAGATCGCCCTGGAGAACCGGCTGCCCTGCGTCTACCTCGTCGACTCGGGCGGGGCGTACCTGCCGCTGCAGGACGAGGTCTTCCCCGACCGGGAGCACTTCGGGCGGATCTTCTACAACCAGGCCCACCTCTCGGCGGCCGGCATCGCGCAGATCGCGGCCGTGCTCGGCTCCTGCACGGCGGGCGGGGCCTACGTCCCGGCGATGAGCGACGAGACCGTGATCGTCCGCGAGCAGGGCACCATCTTCCTGGGCGGCCCCCCGCTGGTGAAGGCCGCGACCGGCGAGGAGGTCACCGCCGAGGAGCTCGGCGGCGGGGACCTGCACGCCCGGACGTCCGGGGTGGTCGACCACCTCGCGGAGAACGACGTCCACGCCCTGCAGATCGTCCGGGACATCGTGGCGACCCTGCCGCCGCCGGGCCCGCGGGCCTGGCCGGTGGCGGAGGTCGAGGGCCCGGCCGTGGCCGAGGACGAGCTCCCCGGGGTGGTGCCGGTGGACCCCAACTCCGGCTACGACGTGCACGAGGTCATCGCCCGGCTCGTCGACGGCAGCCGCTTCTCCGAGTTCAAGGCCGAGTACGGCACCACGCTGGTCACCGGCTTCGCCCACGTCCACGGCCACCCCGTGGGGATCGTGGCCAACAATGGGGTGCTCTTCGCGGAGTCGGCGATGAAGGGCGCCCACTTCGTCGAGCTGTGCGACCAGCGGGGGATCCCCCTGCTGTTCCTGCAGAACATCACCGGCTTCATGGTGGGCCGCGACTACGAGGCCGGCGGCATCGCCAAGCACGGCGCCAAGATGGTCACCGCCGTGGCCACCACCCGGGTGCCGAAGCTGACCGTGGTGATCGGCGGATCCTTCGGCGCCGGCAACTACTCCATGTGCGGGCGGGCCTACTCCCCGCGGTTCCTGTTCCTCTGGCCCCAGGCGAGGATCTCGGTGATGGGCGGCACCCAGGCCGCCTCGGTGCTGGCCACCGTGAAGGCCGACCAGCTGGCCGCCCGCGGACAGGAGTGGGACCCGGCCGAGCGCGAGGCGTTCATGGCGCCCATCAGGGCCCGGTACGAGGCCCAGGGCAGTCCCTGGTACTCCACCGCCCGGCTGTGGGACGACGGCGTGATCGCCCCCGCCGACACCCGCGAGGTGCTCGGGCTGGCCCTCGAGGTCTGCTCCCGCGCCCCGCTGCCCGAGCCCGCCTTCGGCCTCTTCCGGATGTGATCCCTGTGACCACCAGCACGCCCCCGCGCCGCTTCGACGTCGTCCTCGTGGCCAACCGCGGGGAGATCGCCCGCCGGATCCTGCGCACGCTCAGGGCCCTGGGGATCCGCTCGGTCGCCGTCTACAGCGAGGCCGACCGCGACGCCGTGCACGTGCGCGAGGCCGACGTGGCCGTGTGCGTGGGCCCGGCGGCACCGGCCGAGAGCTACCTGCGCATCGACGCCGTGCTCGGGGCCGCGCGCGCCACCGGCGCGCAGGCGATCCACCCCGGCTACGGTTTCCTGTCCGAGAACGCCGCCTTCGCCCGGGCGTGCGCCGCCGCGGGGATCGTATTCATCGGCCCCGGCGTGGAGGCGCTCGAGACGATGGGCGACAAGATCCGCGCCAAGCGGCACGTGTCCGCCGCCGGGGTGCCCACGGTCGCCGGGGTCTCCGAGCCCGGCCTCGACGACGACGCCCTGGTCGCCGCGGCCGCCGGGATGGACTTTCCCGTCCTGATCAAGCCCTCGGCCGGGGGCGGCGGCAAGGGCATGCACGTGGTGGCCACCCCCGGCGAGCTGCCCGAGACCCTGGCCACGGCCCGGCGGGTGGCCGCGGCCGCGTTCGGGGACGACACCCTGCTCCTCGAGCAGCTCGTCGAGTCCCCCCGGCACATCGAGGTGCAGGTCCTCGCCGACGCCCACGGCGCCGTGGTGCACCTGGGGGAGCGGGAGTGCTCCCTGCAGCGGCGGCACCAGAAGGTCATCGAGGAGGCGCCCTCACCGCTGCTGGACCCCGCCACCCGGGAGAGGATCGGGGAGGCCGCCTGCCAGGTGGCCCGTTCCGTGGGCTACACCGGCGCGGGCACCGTGGAGTTCCTGGTGCCCGCCGCCCAGCCCGAGACCTTCTTCTTCATGGAGATGAACACCCGTCTGCAGGTGGAGCACCCCGTCACCGAGCTGGTCACCGGCGTGGACCTCGTGGCGCAGCAGCTCCGCGTCGCCGCGGGGGAGCCGCTGGGCCTGGCGCAGGAGGACGTGGTGCTCACCGGCCACGCGGTCGAGGCCCGGCTCTACGCCGAGGACCCCGCCCGCGGCTTCCTGCCCACCGCCGGCATCGTGCTGGCGCTGGAGGAGGCCACCGGCCCGGGGATCCGGGTGGACTCCTCCCTGGCGCCGGGACTGATCGTGGGCTCGGACTACGACCCGATGCTCGCCAAGGTCGTCGCCTGGGGCGCCGACCGGGACCAGGCCCTCGACCGGCTCGACCTGGCCCTGGCGCAGACCGTGGTGCTCGGGGTGGGCACCAACACCGAGTACCTGCGCGCCCTGCTGGCCGACCCCGCCGTGCGCGCCGGGGACATGGACACCACCCTCGTCGAGCGGCGCCTGCCCGGGCTGGAGTTCACGGCCCCCGACGAGAGCCACTTCGCCGCCGCGGCCGCCCACCTCGCCCGGCACCACCCCGCCGACCCGCGCCCCGCCGGGGACACGAGCCCCTGGTCCCGGCCGGACGGCTGGCGGGCCGCCGGCCGCGCCCGGCCCGCGGTGGTGCTGGCCCACGGGCTCGAGGAGCCCCGCCGGACCGTCGTGGACCCCGCCGTGCGCCTGACCACGCTGCCGGGCCGTCCGGCCGCGCACCTGCTCGAGACCGGCGGGACGTCGCGGGTGGTCCACGTGGCCGCCGGCGCGGGCGGGGACAGCGTCTGGGTGGGCGAGGACGGCAACGCCCACGAACTCGCCGTCCTGTCCCGGGAGCAGCAGCTCGAGCGCACCCTCGCCGCCCTGGAGCGCACGGCCGGGCCCGCCGTCCCGGAGCTGCACTCGCCCATGCCCGGCACCGTCGTCGCCGTCCCGGCCGCCACCGGGGACCGGGTCGCCGAGGGCCAGACCGTGGTGGTGGTCGAGGCCATGAAGATGGAGCACCGCCTGACCGCGCCCACCGCCGGCACCGTCGAGGTCTCCGTGCGGGCCGGCGAGCAGGTGCGGCTGCACCAGCTGCTCGCCCGCGTGGTCCCCGACGTCGTCCCCGGGACCTCCCGTGACGACGTGCCCGACGACAGCCCGGACGGGACGCCCGGCGACGCCCCGGCAGCACCTGGCGGCCACCCGCCGACCGATCCCCGCCCGACCGACCAGGAGCAGAGCACATGAACTTCGAGCTCGACGAGGAGTACCAGGACCTCTCCGACACCGTCCGCGACTTCGCCGACGAGGTGATCGCCCCGGTCTCCGCGCGGTACGACGCGGCCCACGAGTTCCCCTACGACATCGTGGCGCAGATGGGGGAGATGGGCCTGTTCGGGCTGCCCTTCCCCGAGGCGTACGGGGGGATGGGCGGGGACTACTTCGCCCTGTGCCTGGCGCTGGAGCAGATCGCCCGGGTCGACCAGTCCGTGGCCATCACCCTCGAGGCCGGCGTGTCGCTGGGCGCCATGCCCATCTTCCGCTTCGGCACCGAGGAGCAGAAGCAGCGGTGGCTCCCCGACCTCGCCGCGGGCCGGGCGCTCGCCGGGTTCGGCCTCACCGAGCCGGAGGCCGGCTCGGACGCCGGCGGCACCCGCACCGCCGCGAAACGGGAGGACGGGCAGTGGGTGGTCAACGGCGCCAAGGAGTTCATCACCAACTCCGGCACGGACATCACCCGCCTGGTGAACGTCACCGCGGTCACCGGCACCACGGAGCTGCCGGACGGGCGGGTCCGGAAGGACATCTCGACGATCATCGTCCCGACGGACACCCCCGGCTTCCGCGCCGAGAAGGCCTACGACAAGGTCGGCTGGAACGCCTCGGACACCCACCCGCTGTCCCTCCAAGACGTCCGGGTCCCCGAGGGGAACCTGCTGGGGGAGGAGGGCCGCGGCTACGCCAACTTCCTGTCCATCCTCGACGAGGGCCGCATCGCCATCGCCGCCCTGGCCACGGGCGCGGCCCAGGGCTGCGTCGAGGAGTCCGTGCGCTACGCGCAGGAGCGGCAGTCCTTCGGGCGCCCCATCGGGGAGAACCAGGCCGTCTCCTTCAAGATCGCCCGCATGCAGGCCCGCGCGCACACCGCGCGGCTGGCCTACTACGACGCCGCGTCCCGGATGCTCGCCGGCCGGCCGTTCAAGACGCAGGCCGCGATCGCGAAGCTCGTGGCCGGGGAGGCCGCGATGGACAACGCCCGGGACGCCACCCAGGTCTTCGGCGGCTACGGGTTCATCAACGAGTTCCGGGTGGCCCGCCACTACCGGGACGCCAAGATCCTCGAGGTCGGCGAGGGCACCACCGAGGTGCAGCTCATGCTCATCGCCCGCGAGCTCGGACTGTGAGGAGGCGGCCGTGAGCGAGGAGCGCAGGGTGGTCCGCCAGCGCGGGCTGTGGTTCGAGGAGTTCGAGGTGGGCACGGTCTACGAGCACGCCCCGGGCCGGACCGTCACCGAGGCGGACAACGTGCTGTTCACGACTCTCACCATGAACACCCAGTCCCTGCACCTGGACGCCGCGTGGGCCGGGCGCCAGCCCTTCGGCCGGCGGCTCGTGAACTCCATGTTCACCCTCTCGACCCTCGTGGGGGCGTCCGTGGCCCAGCTGACCCAGGGCACCATCGTGGCGAACCTCGGCTTCGAGGAGGTCGCCTTCCCGCACCCGCTCTTCCACGGGGACACCCTGTACTCGTCCTCCGAGATCCTCGGCGCGCGCCCGTCCTCCTCCCGGCCCGGGCAGGGCATCGTCCGCGTGAAGCACGTGGGCCGCAACCAGGAGGGCGCCGTGGTCGCCGAGTGCACCCGCTCGGTGCTCGTGTGGTCCCGCGACGCCGCTCCGCAGTGACACCCCGCAGCGACACTCCCGCGAAGGAGCCCCGATGACCGACCCGTTCAGCCTCGGCCCGGCCCTGCTGTTCTGCCCGGCCGACCGCCCCGAGCGCTACGCCAAGGCGGCCGCGCGCGCCGACGCCGTGATCCTCGACCTCGAGGACGCCGTGGCCCCGTCCGCCAAGCCCGCCGCCCGGGACGCCCTCGTGGCCACGCCCCTGCACCCGGCCCGCACGATCGTGCGGATCAACGCCGAGGACACCGAGGACTTCGCCCACGACCTCGTCGCCCTGCGGCACACCGGGTACACCACCGTGATGCTGCCCAAGACCGCCTCCGCGGAACGGCTCGCCGTCGCCGCGGAGCTGGGCCTGCACCGCGTCGTCGCGCTGTGCGAGACCGCGGAGGGCGTGGTCAACGCGGCGGAGATCGCCCGGGCCCCCAACGTGGTCGCGCTGATGTGGGGCGCGGAGGACCTCGTGGCCTCGCTCGGCGGCAGCTCGTCCCGGCGCCGGGACGGCGCCTACCGGGACGTGGCCCGCTCCGCCCGCTCCGCCGTCCTGCTCGCGGCGGGCGCCGCCGGCCGGCCCGCGATCGACGCGGTGCACGTCGACATCGCCGACCACGACGGGCTGCGCGAGGAGGCCCTCGACGCCGTGGCCTCCGGCTTCGCGGCCACCGCCTGCATCCACCCCGGACAGGTCGAGACCATCCGCGCCGCCTACCGGCCCGACGCCGAGGAGCTCGAGGCCGCCCGCGAGCTGCTCGACGCCGCCCGCCGCGCCCCCGGCGTCTTCACCTTCCGCGGGCGGATGGTCGACGAGCCCCTGATCCGCCACGCCGAGCGCCTCGTGCGCCGCGCGGACGCCTGAGCACCCCGTCCGCCCGCACGAACCACCCCGTCCCTGTCCCGTCCGGAGGAGACCATGAGCCAGCCCCTGACGATCGTCGTCCCCGTCAAGCACGTCCCGGACGCCGCGGGAGACCGCGTCCTCGCTGGGAGCCCGCCCCTGCTCGACCGCTCGTCCGGGATCCTCTCCGAGCTCGACGAGTACGCGCTCGAGGCCGCGGTGCAGATCGTCGAGACGCACGGCGGCGCGGCGGCTGGGCACCGCGTGCTCGCCCTCACCCTGGGGCCGGCGGGCGCGACGGCCGCGCTCAAGCGCGCCCTCCAGCTGGGCGCCGACGCCGGGTTCCACGTGCTCGACGACGCCCTCGCCGGCTCCGACGCCTGGGTCACCGCACGGGTGCTCGCAGCGGCGGTGCAGTGGATCGCCGCCGGGGAGGGGAGAGCCGTGGACCTCGTGCTCACCGGCATGGCCTCCACCGACGGCGAGACGTCCCTGGTCCCCGGCCAGCTCGCCGAGCGGCTCGGTCTCGCCCACGTCGGCTTCGCGAGCTCCCTGGGGCTGGCCGAGGACGGGACCTCGCTCACGGCCGTCCGGCACACCGAGACCGAAGCCCTGCAGGTCGTCGCGGACCTTCCGGCGCTCGTGGCCGTGACGGACCAGGTCAACACCCCGCGATACCCCACCTTCAAGGCGATCGTGGCGGCCAAGAAGAAGCCCGTGCAGACGTGGTCCGTCGCCGACCTCGGCCTGGACGCCGGCGCCGTGGGCCTCGCCGGCTCGCTCACCGAGGTGCTCGACGCCGTACCGCGCCCGCCCCGGACCGCCGGGGAGGTCCTGGTCGACGAGGGCGAGGGCGGCATCCGCCTCGCCGAGTTCCTCGTGGCCCGGAAGCTCGTCTGAGCGCCCGGCCGCGCCCCGCTGGATCCCCATCGCACGCGCCCGCCCGCCGGGCAGGAGGAGGACGACCATGACCACGACCACGACCGCAGCCCTGGTGGTGCTGGGCGCCACGGACCGGCTGCGCCGCGCCGACCGGGAGCTGCTCGCGCTGGCGGGCACGCTGGGCGAGACGCACGTCGTCGTGCCGGACGTGCCCGCCGACGCCCTGCTCGGCGAGCTGGCCGCCCACGCGGTGGGCACCGTGCACGTCCCGGAGGGCGGGCCCGGCGACCGGCTCACCACGCCGGCGGTCGCGCTCGCGGAGTCCGCCGCCCGGGAGACCGGCGCCGCGGTGGTGCTGCTCGCCGGCACCCCCGAGGCCAAGGACGTCGCCGCGCGCCTGGGGGTGCGGCTCGGGGCCGGGGTGGTCACCGACGTGGTGGCCCTCGACACCGACCTCGTCGCCACCAAGTCCGTCCTCGCCGGGGGATGGACCACCCGGTGCCGGGCCACGAGCCCGGTGCTGATCGTGACCCTCCGCCCCAACTCGGTCGAGATCCCCGCCGGGCCCACAGCGGACGTCACCACTGACGTTCCCGCCGACGACACCGGTGCCGCGCCGGCCGCGGCGCAGCGCCCGCAGGTGCGCACGCACGCGCTCGAGGACACCGTGCCCGCGGCTCGGGTGGTGGGGCGGGCGGAGCTGCCGGCCACCGGGCGCCCGGCGCTGGGCGAGGCGCGCGTGGTCGTGGCCGGCGGCCGCGGCACGGGCGGGGACTTCGGTCCGCTCGAGGACCTCGCGGACGCCCTCGGCGGGGCCATCGGGGCCTCCCGCGCGGCGGTGGACGCCGGGTGGATCGGCCCCGAGGCGCAGGTGGGCCAGACCGGCCGCACCGTCTCCCCGCAGCTCTACGTCTCGTGCGGGATCTCCGGGGCCGTCCAGCAGCGCGCGGGGATGCAGACGGCGGGGACAATCGTGGCCGTGAACAAGGACGAGCAGGCACCGGTCTTCGAGATCGCCGACCTCGGCATCGTGGGCGACCTCCGGAAGGTGCTGCCCCAGGCGGTCGAGCACCTCCGGGCGCTGCGCGGGTAGGCGCTGACGCGGATCGGTCCTGACGCGGGCCGGCCCGTGGAGCCCCGGGGTGCCGGGGAGCTCAGAATCCGGAGGGGTGCCGCGGGGTGTAGGCCTCCTCGAGGCGGCGGGTCTCCTCCTCGGACAGGTCCAGCTCGACGGCGGCCACGGCGTCGTCGACGTGGTGCTCCTTCGTCGCGCCGACGATCGGCGCCGTGACGGCGGGCCTGCCAGCGACCCACGCGAGGGCGACCTGGGCCATCGGCACGTCGCGCTCGCCGGCGACCGCCGCGACCGCGTCCACGATCGCCCGGTTCGCCTCCACGTCCTGGGTGTAGAGGCCCTGGCCGAACGCGTCGGTGCTCTCCCGGGACCCGGAGCCGGCGGAGCCCCACGGCCGCGCCACCCTGCCGCGGGCGAGCGGGCTCCACGGCAGGACTCCCACCCCGGTCGCCCGGCAGAACGGGTGCATCTCCCGTTCCTCCTCGCGCTCGAGCAGGTTGTACTGGTCCTGCATCGAGACGAACGTCGTCCAGCCGTGCAGCTCGGCGACGTGCTGCATCCGGGCGAACTGCCACGCCCACATGCTCGAGGCGCCGAGATAGCGGGCCTTGCCGGCCTTCACGACGTCGTGGAGGGCCTCCATCGTCTCCTCGACGGGGGTCCGCGGGTCGAACCGGTGGATCTGGTACAGGTCGACGTAGTCGGTCCCCAGGCGCTTCAGCGACGCGTCGATCTCGTGCATGATCGCCACCCGGCTCAGGCCGCCGCCGTTGCGGGCGTCCCGCATCCGGCCGTTGACCTTGGTGGCGATCTGGACCTCCTCCCGCGGGGCGATCTCCTTGAGCAGCGTGCCGGTGATCTCCTCACTGGAGCCCAGCGAGTACACGTTCGCCGTGTCGAACGTCGTGATCCCGGCGTCGTGCGCCCGGCGCACGAACGCCCGGGCCTCGTCGAGCCCCACGCTCCACCCGTGCGCTCCCCTGGCCGGGTCCCCGTAGCTCATCATGCCTAGCACCACGGCGCTCACCTCGAGGCCCGAGTTCCCCAGACGGACGGTTCTCATGACGGTTCTCCTTCTCGACGACGGGCGATGACGGGCGAGGACGACGGACGACGACGACGGCGATGTCACGGGCCCGCTCCCGGTCCTGGCAGAACCCTCCCGGCCGGACGGGCCCGTGGGCTCAGCGCACCACGGTCCGGTGGCCGGCGTCCAGCCGCCGGGTCCAGCCTCGGGCGTCGAGGTGCTCGAGCAGCGGGATCGCGACGCGCCGGGAGGTGCCGAGCGCCTGGCGCGCCTGGCTCGTGGTGAAGGGCTGCGGCAGCCGGGCGAGCTCGCGCATCGCCAGGGCGGGGGCGGTGGGGAGCAGCACGACACCGTCCCCCAGGCGGAGCAGCCGGCCGGTGCGCTCGGCCGCCGCGAGCTCACGGGCGCCGAGCCGCAGCGCCGTCAGGTCGTCGGCCTCCGGGCTCCGGAAGGGCTCGGCCCCGAGCCGTCGCTCCAGCTCGAGCACCGCGGTCTCGTGGGCGCCGAGGCCGCGGTGGTGCGGGGACCGGATGTGCCCGCCGTCCTGCTTCAGGCCGGCGCCGCGGACCACGGGGTCGACCAGCGCGGCGTCCGGCAGCGCGAGCAGGTCACGGGCCGCGCCCCGCGAGAGACCCGCGGCCAGGGGGTCACGGGCGTGCAGCTCGTCCACCGCGGTGCGCAGCCGCTGCGTCCAGGACTCGAGCACGGGGGCGTGCACCCACCAGTCGCCGAGCACGCGCACGTCACCGGGCGGGGCCGTGCCCGCGGCGGACAGCAGCCCGAGGCGCCGCAGGTGCTGCGCCTGCACCGCGCCGCGGCGGGCCACCTCCACGCCGACGTCCCCGCGCACGTCCATGCCGGCGAGCCGGGCGGCCCGGCGCGCCCGGTCGCCGCGACGCCCCAGCGCGGGCGGATCGGCGTCGAGGACCTGGGCCCCCCCGAGCACCGAGCGGCTGCCGGGGTCGCGGAGCACCAGACGGTCCCCGAGGACCAGGGGCAGGGGCCGGTCGAGGACCAACCGGGCGTGGTCGTCGTCGAACGGGCTCAGCCGGGCGGGCACCGCCGCGGTGCCGGCGTGGACCACGAGGTGCTCGGCCGTGTCCGTGAGGGCGGGGCCGGTGGCGCGGCGGACGTCGAGGACGCCGGTGAGCGGCCACGTGCCGGGGGTGACCAGGGCGTCGCCGCGGTGCACGTCCGCGGCGGACACTCCGCGCAGGTTGAGCGCCACGCGGGTGTACGGCTCCAGCGCGGTGTGCGGGGTGTTCCGGCTGTGCATGCCGCGGACCACGACCGGCACGGACCCGCCGTGCCCGAGCAGGTGCAGCCGGTCGCCCTGCCGGAGCGTTCCCGCGGTCAGCGTGCCGGTCACCACGGTGCCGGAACCGGTGATCGTGAAGGAGCGGTCCACCCACAGCCGCAGCCGCCCCTCGGCGGGAGCGGGCGCCCGTGCCAGGACGTCGTCGAGGACGGCCCGCAGCTCGGCGAGGCCCGTGCCCTCGAGGGCCGAGACGGTGACCGCGGGCGCGTCGCGCAGACCGGTCCGGGCCAGTTCCGCGCGGACCTGGGCGAGCACCTCGCCGGTGCGCCCGGGCGCCCGGTCGGCGCGGGTGAGCACCACCACGCCGTGCTCGATGCCGAGGGCCGCGACGGCGTCGCGGTGGTCGCCGGACTGGGCCTGCCAGCCCTCGTCGACCGCGACCACGAAGCAGACGACGGGCGCCGGGCCGAGGCCGGCGAGCATGTTGCCGAGGAAGCGCTCGTGGCCCGGGACGTCCACGAAGGCCACGTCGCGCCCGGACGGCAGGGTGGTCCAGGCGTAGCCCAGGTCGATGGTCAGCCCGCGGCGGCGCTCCTCCTCCCACCGGTCGGGCTCCATGCCGGTGAGGGCCCGCACCAGGGTGCTCTTGCCGTGGTCGACGTGCCCGGCCGTGGCGACGACGTGCACGCTCACGGGGTCCCGCCGGGGGTGCCGTCCACCGCGGCGAGGGCGGTCAGCGCCGCCTGCACCGCGGCGTGCAGACGCTCGTCGTCGGTCTCGGGCACGCAGCGCAGGTCGAGCAGGCACGCCCGGTCGTGGACCCGGGGGAGCACGGCGGGGCGGCCGGAGCGCAGCAGCGGGGCCGCCGCCTCGGGCAGCCGCACCGCCCACCCCGGCAGGGGCACGCCGGGTGCGCCGCCGCCGCCCACGCGGCCGTCGTGCGGGACCACCGGTGCGCCGACGGCCGCGCCGAGCCGTTCGGCCCGGTCGCGGAGCCGGTCCGGGTCCGCGTGCAGCGCGCGCACGACCGGGGCGGGGCCCCCGGTGAGCGTGGCCTCCAGCGCGGCGAGCGCGAGCTTGTCGGCGCGGACCGCCCGGGCGAGGGGGTGGGCGGCCAGCCGGGCGACGACGTCCGAGCGGCCGAGCACCAGCCCGGCCTGCGGTCCGCCGAGCAGCTTGTCGCCGCTGGCGATGACGATGTCGGCGCCGTCCTCGAGGGCGGAGGCGGCATCGGGTTCGGACGGCAGGTGCGGGTCGGGGGTCAGCAGCCCGCTGCCGAGGTCGGCCACCAGGGGCACGCCGTGGGCCCGGGCCAGCGGCCGCAGCTCGCCGACCTCGACGCCCGAGGTGAACCCCTCCAGCCGGAAGTTGCTCGGGTGCACCTTGAGGAGGCACCCGGTCTCCGGGCCGATCGCCCCGGCGTAGTCGCGCAGGTGGGTCCGGTTGGTCGTGCCCACCTCGCGCAGCCGGGCGCCGGTGGACTCGATCAGCTCCGGTAGCCGGAAGCCGGCCCCGATCTCGACGAGCTCGCCGCGGCTGATCACGACCTCGCGGCCGGCGGCCAGGGCGGTGGTGGCCAGGACCAGGGCGGCCGCGCCGTTGTTGACGACCAGCGCGTCCTGGGCCGGGGGGCAGGCGGCGAGCAGGGCCGCCCGGGCCGCGGCGCCGCGGCGGGAGCGGGTGCCGGTCCCCAGGTCGAGCTCCACGTCGACGTACCCGCCGGCCGTGACCAGCGCGTCGAGGGCGGCCGCGGACAGCGGGGCGCGGCCGAGGTTGGTGTGCACCACCACGCCGGTGGCGTTGAGCACCGGCGTCAGGCTCGAGGCCGAGCGGGTCTCGAGCGCGGCGAGCACCGCCGGCTCGACCTCGTCGGGGGCGATCTCACCGCGCCGCGCCCGGTCCTGGGTCTCGCGCACCAGCGCGCGGACGACGCCCTCGCTCAGCCGGTCGCGGGCCCGGCGGACGGGCGGCAGGGCCAGGAGCTGGTCGGTGCGCGGGATCAGCCGGCGAGGGTCGTCCGGGGCCACAGTCCCTCCTCGTCGGGCGGCACGCGGTGCGGTGGGCAGTACGGGTGGGCAGTGCGGAGGTTGGCGGAGGCGGACGGGAATCGAACCCGCCAGACCGAGGTGCTCGGTCTCACCGGTTTTGAAGACCGGGGGGCCCACCAGGACCCGGACGCCTCCGGCACCCAACCTAGCACCGCTGTCCCCAGTAGGCTGACGGCATGGAACAGACCCGGACGTCGAAACCGCCCCTGCCCGCGCCCGGAGCGGTCCGGCTGACCGGCTTCGCCCACGGCGGCGGGTGCGCCTGCAAGATCCCTCCGGGCGAGCTCGAGGACGCGGTCCGGGGCCTCACCGGCCAGTCGGGGGCCGACGTGCTGGTCGGTCTCGACGACGGCGACGACGCCGCGGCCGTCCTGGTGCGCGACGGCCTCGCGGTGCTGTCCACCGCCGACTTCTTCACCCCGGTCGTCGACGACGCCTACGACTGGGGCCGGATCGCCGCCGCGAACGCGCTGTCGGACGTCTACGCCATGGGCGGGCGCCCGGTCATGGCGATCAACCTGGTCGGGTGGCCCCGGGACCGGCTACCGATGGAGCTGCTGACCGAGGTGCTCCGCGGCGGACTGGCGGTCGCGTCCGAGGCGGGGTGCCCGGTGATCGGGGGGCACTCCATCGACGACCCGGAACCGAAGTACGGCATGGCCGTGACCGGCGTCGCCGACCCGGACCGGCTGCTGCGCAACGACGCCGCCGCGCCGGGGCTGCCCCTCACCCTCACCAAGCCGATCGGCGTGGGGCTGCTCAACAACCGGCACAAGGCGACCGGCGAGGTGTTCGCCGAGGCGATCGCCACCATGACCATGCTCAACCGGGACGCGGCCGGGGCGGCGCTGGCGGCCGGGGCCCGGGCGGCCACGGACGTCACCGGCTTCGGCCTGCTCGGGCACCTGCACAAGATGTGCCGTGCCTCCGGGGTCGGCGCGGTGCTCGACCGGAGCGCCGTGCCCCTCGTCGAGGGCGCGGCCCAGGCGCTGCGGGACGGCTACGTCTCCGGCGGGACCCGTCGGAACCTCGACTGGGTGCGCCCGCACCTGCAGGCCGCGCCCGGTGTTGGCGAGGACGACCTGCTGCTGCTGGCCGACGCGCAGACCTCGGGCGGCCTGCTGGTCGTCGGCGAGGTGCCCGGGTACCCCGTGGTCGGACACACGGTCGCCGGGTCCGGCATCACGGTGCGCTGAGCCCCGTCCCGGGACGGGGCTCAGCCGACGGTGGTGATCGCGTCGTCGGTGATCCCGGCGGCGCGGCGCGCGGCCAGCCGCGCCTTCTGCGGCTCGATCGTGTAGCGGGGGTCCACGGCCGAGTGGAGACCGGCCTCCATCACGCCGAACCGGGTCAGCGCCGAGGAGGCCAGCAGGGCCAGTCCCGAGACCGCGGCGACGGCCCGGTGCCGTCCGCCCAGCAGCGTGCCGAGACCGCCGGCGACCGCCAGCCGCTCGCTCCACGCCAGCATGGTCCCTGCCTGGCCGTGGTGCAGCGGCTCGGCCGCCACCGGGTCCATCCGGCGCTCCATGAGCTTCGTGGCGACGAGTTCCCCCGCCACCCCCAGCATGGCGAGCCGCCGGGCGGGGCCGGCCTCGCCGACCGACGTCGTGACCATCGCCAGACCGCCGGAGGCGAGGCTCGCCGAGCTCACGAAGACGAACGCCAGGTCCTCGCGGGCGGCGTTCCACGTGGGCGTCGCCGTGTCGGAGAGCAGGGCCGCGGTGTAGGCGGCGAGCGGACCGGCGAAGACCGCGGCCTCGACACCGGCCGGCCCCTCGACGGCGCGCAGCACCCGGCGCAGCGGGCCCAGCGGCAGCCGGGAGCCGGTCATCCGGTCGACCTCGGCCGCGACCGCGGTCCCCATGCCGGCCCCGAACGCGCTGAGGATCCAGGTGCCCATGCTCATCGGCGAGGTCGGCTTGAACGTGCGCAGCATGTGCAGGAAGCGCTCCGGGCGGCCGAGATCCGCGACCAGGGCCGCTCCGCCGAGGCCGAGCGCGGTCACCGAGCCCAGCCGGGCGTTGCGGCGCAGCTCGTCCCGGCCGGTGAGCTGGCCGCCGAGCGCGAGCAGCGCCGAGCCGCCGGCCACGCCGCCGAGGAACAGGTACGCGGCCACCTCGTGGCCCCAGGGCGCCGGCTTGACCACCGGGCGGCCGTAGTAGGAGCCGAACTCCGGCTCCGGGACCATCGGCATCTCCCGGGAGCCGTCGCCGCCACCGCCCTGCCCGGCGCCCCGGCGGCGCGGGCCGTCCCGCCGCCGCCGGCGCGGCGGCTCGGGCGGACGGTAGCTGTCGAACTCGGACAGGCTCACGAACGGCCTCCCGCGAAGGCCAGGACAGTGGCGGCGAGCATGCCTGCCGCAGCCAGGCCGGCCCGCTGGTACATCCGGGGCAGGTCCGCGGTCGGCACCCGCGGGTCGGGGGGAAGGCCGTAGACCTCCGGCTCGTCGAGCAGCAGGAACACCGATCCGGTGCCGCCGACGCCGTCCAGCTCGTTGGCGCCGTAGAGCCTCGCCTCGGTGCGGCCCTGCGCGTGCAGCTCGGCGACCCGGTGTCGGGCCGTCTCGACCATGTCGTCGTGCTCGCCGTACTTGATGGACGTCGTCGGGCACGTCTGCGCGCACGCGGGCGTCTGGTCGTCCACCATGCGGTCGTAGCACAGGGTGCACTTCTGGGCGACGCCCACGTTCTTCACCGTGGGCTTGTCGGGCTTGCCCGGCTGTCCGTCCCGCTCCGTCCGCGGTGCGGCCGTGCCGTCGGTGCGCCGCTCGATCACGCCGAACGGGCAGCCGGCCACGCAGGTGCCGCACCCGTTGCACACGTCGTCCTGCACCACCACGGTGCCGTGCTCGGTGCGGAACAGCGCCCCGGTGGGGCAGACGTCGAGGCACCCGGCGTGCGTGCAGTGCTTGCAGACGTCGGAGGACATCAGCCAGCGGAACTCCGGGGTGTCCGGAGGGGCCGTGTCATCCGACGCCGGCTGCGGGCGCGCCTCGGGCGGGCCGACGCGCGGCATGCCCAGGCTCACGAGCTTGCGCCCGGACTCGCGGGCCTCCTCGATGCGCTCGTTGTCCTGCTCGACGAACGCCACGTGCCGCCAGGTGCTCGCACCCAGGGAACCGGTGTTGTCGTAGGAGGACTCGAGCAGCTGGAGGTCCCCGTCCTGCGGGTTCTGGTTCCACTCCTTGCAGGCCACCTCGCAGGCCTTGCACCCGATGCAGATCGAGGTGTCCGTGAAGAAGCCCTTCCGCGCGTGCTGGTGCTCCCAGTGCGCGTCGGCCGTGGGATCGGTCGGTCCGGCCAGCTGGCCCATCAGTGCTCCCTCGTCGGGTCGGTGGTCTGGTCGGTGGCCGGGTCCGTCGCCGGGTCCGTCGCCGGGACGGCGTCGGGGGCGTCGATCCGGGTGTTGCCGGTCTCCACGGTGGCGCCCGCGCGCTGCTGGTACTCCCCGACCAGGTCGAGCAGTTCGGGACCCCGGGGCCGGCGGCCCGGGCGGATGTGGCAGGAGCCGACCTTGGAGTCCTGGATCTGCACGTTGGGCTCGAGCGTCAGGCCCAGCAGGTCGTTGGCGGAGTCGCCGCTGACCACGGCGTCGTCGCCCACGCCCCAGTGGTACGGGAGCCCGATCTGGTGCACGGTGTGCCCGCCCACCACGAGCGGCGTCATCCGCTCGGTGACGAGCACCCGCGCCTCGATCGCCGCCCGGGGCGAGACGATCGTGGCCCAGCCGTACGGCTCCAGCCCGCACTCGGCGGCGAGCTCGGGGGAGACCTCGCAGAACATCTCCGGCTGCAGCTCCGAGAGGTAGGGCAGCCAGCGGCTCATGCCGCCGGCGGTGTGGTGCTCGGTGAGCCGGTACGTGGTGAACACGTAGGGGTACACGTCCGCCCCCGGCTCCCCGGCGCTCGGGGCGCTGAGGTTGTCCTGGCGGGCGAACAGCACCCGGGAGGGGTTGCGCTGCTGGCGGTACAGGGCGTTGGCGACCGGCGACTCCTGCGGCTCGTAGTGCGTGGGCAGCGGTCCGTCCAGCACGCCCTTGGGCGCGTACAGCCAGCCCTTGCCGTCGGCCTGCATGATGAACGGGTCGTCGCCGGCGAGGGCGGCCGCGCCCCCGGCGTCCGGATCGGGACGGGTGCCCGGGGCGAGGTGCAGCGGGAAGTCGGGCACGTCGTCCCCGACCCACTGGTCCTGCTCCTCGTCCCACCACACGAGCTTCTTGCGCTCGCTCCAGGGTCGGCCCTCCGGATCGGCCGAGGCGCGGTTGTAGAGCAGACGGCGGTTGGCCGGCCACGCCCAGCCCCACTCCAGGGCGGCGGAGTCCTGCTCCTGGCCCGGCTTGCGCAGGGCGGCGCGGTTGACGCCGTCGGCGTAGACCCCGGTGTAGATCCAGCAGCCGCCGGCGGTCGAGCCGTCCGCGCGCATCTCGGTGTACGAGGACAGCGGTCTCCCGGCGTCCGGGCCGGTGAGGTGGCGGCCGTTGATCTCGGCGAGCACCGCCTCGGGGTCCGGCTCGCCGTGCTCGTCGACGGGGTAGTCCCAGGTGAGGTCGAGCAGCGGGCGGTCGCGCTCGTCCTCGGACTCGGCCAGTCGCTCCCGGATCCGCCGGCCCAGGTCGAAGAAGAACTGCAGCTCGCTCTGGCACTCGCCCGGCGGCGCCACGGCCTGGTGGCGCCACTGCAGCAGCCGCTGGGTCTGGGTGAACGTGCCCGACTTCTCCACGTGCGTGGCGGCGGGCAGGAAGAACACCTCGGTCTCGATGTCCTCGGTGCGCAGCTCGCCCGAGGCGATCTCGGGGCCGTCCTTCCACCAGGTCGCCGACTCGATGAGGTTGAGGTCCCGCACCACCAGCCACTTGAGGTGGGACATGGCCATCCGCTGCATCCGGCCGTTGGAGGACCCCACCGCGGGGTTCTGGCCGAGCAGGAAGTACCCCTCCACCTCGTCCTCGAGCATCTTCGTCAGCGTCTGGAAGGTGCCGTGGGCCCCGGTGAGGCGCGGCAGGTAGTCGTAGGCCCAGTCGTTGTCCGCGGTGGCGGCGTCCCCCCACCACGCCTTGAGGAGGCTCGTGGTGTAGGCGTCGGCCTCGGCCCAGTAGCCCTTCTGCTTCTTCGACGCGATCGCGGCCAGGTAGTCGTCGAACGTGTCGTGGGTGCCGGCCAGCGGCATCGGCAGGTAGCCGGGCAGCAGGTTGAACAGCGTCGGGATGTCGGTCGAGCCCTGGATGCTGGCGTGCCCGCGCAGGGCCATGATCCCTCCGCCGGGACGGCCCATGTTGCCCAGCAGCAGCTGCAGGATCGAGGCGGTGCGGATGAACTGCGCGCCCAGGCTGTGCTGGGTCCAGCCCACCGCGTAGGCGAAGCAGGTGGTCCGCTCCCGCCCGGAGTTCTCGGTGATGGAGCGGGCCAGGTACGCGAAGTCCTCGGGGCCGATCCCGCACACCTCCTGCACCATCTCCGGGGTGTAGCGCACGAAGTGCCGCTTGAGGATCTGGAACACCGTCCGGGGGTCCTGCAGGGTGTCGTCGCGCTGCATGCGGGCGTGCTCCATCGGGGCGCCGCCGCTGCCGAGCTGCTGGCCGGCGGCCTCGGCGACCGCCTCTGCCCCTGCCTCGGCCCCGTCCTCGGGGTCGCCCGCGGGCGCGTCCACCTTGCCGTCGCCGTTTCCGGAGCCGTCCTTCTTCTCGTCGTAGGCCCAGGTGGACGTGTCGTAGTGGCCGGTCTCCGGGTCGAACCCGGAGAACAGCCCGTCGAGGTCCTCGGCGTCGCGGTAGTCCTCGTTCACGATCGTGGCCGCGTTGGTGTAGGCGCGGACGTACTCCTCGAACCACAGGTCATGGGTGAGCACGTGGTTGATCAGCGCGCCGAGCAGCACGATGTCGGAGCCGGCCCGGATCGGGACGTGCTTGTCAGCGACGGCCGAGGTGCGGGTGAAGCGCGGGTCGACGTGGATGACCCGGGCGCCGCGGGCCTTGGCCTCCGTCACCCACTGGTAGCCCACGGGGTGGCACTCGGCCATGTTGGAGCCCTGGATGACGATGCAGTCGGCGTTGGCCATGTCCTGCAGGGACTGCGTCGCGCCACCGCGACCGAACGAGGCTCCCAGACCGGGAACCGTGGCGGAGTGTCAAATACGGGCCTGGTTCTCGATCTGGATCGCTCCCGCGGCGGTGAAGAGCTTCTTGATCAGGTAGTTCTCCTCGTTGTCCAGCGTGGCGCCGCCCAGGGCGGCGAAGCCCATCGTGCGGCGCAGCGGACGGCCCTGCTCGTCGGCGTCCTGCCACCCGTTGCGGCGGGCCTCGAGGACGCGGTCGGCCACCATCTCGACGGCGGTGTCGAGGTCCAGGCGCTGCCACTCGGTGGCCCGGGGCGCGCGGTAGAGCACCTCGGTCTGCCGGCCGGGCGCGTTGACGAGCTGCTCGCTGGCCGAGCCCTTGGGGCACAGGCGGCCGCGGGAGATCGGCGAGTCCGGGTCACCCTCGATCTGGACGACCTTCTCGTCCTTGACGTACACCCGCTGGCCGCAGCCGACCGCGCAGTACGGGCACACGCTCTGCACGACCCGGTCCGCGGTGCTCGTGCGCGGGGTCGTGGACCGGGTGCGCTCCGAGGTCACCGCAGGGCCGCGACCGAGCAGGTCGCCCGAACGGATCTGCCGGAGGACCGGCCACTCCAGAGGACTGAATCGTGACATGTCAGGAGCATAGCCCGCCGAGCCGCAGAGTGGCAGGGGCCACACCGGCGGGCGGCGCGTGCGCGGACGCCCGCCGGTGCGCAGGACCTGCTGGCCCGGCGTGGACGCCGCCGTCCGGGAGGGCGGGCCCGGCGCCCAGTAGGCGAACCAGGCGACGAGCGCCAGGACCACGCCGACCACGGTGATCCGGACCCGCACCACGACCTCCTGCAGATCGGTCCGGCCGAGGAGCAGGCCGGCGCAGAGGTGCGTCAGGTAGGGCACGGCCGGGTAGGTGCCGGTCAGCAGCACCGGGGCCAGGGGGGCGCCCGGATCCGCGGGCGCCGGGGACGGCATGACCTGGTTGATCGCCAGCCCGACGGAGGCGATGAGCAGGGCCCGCACCAGCACTCCGGCGCGGGTGGCCGTCAGCGCGCGACCCCGGTGCGGGGAGCGCCCGCCCGCGGAGAACGCCAGGCTCAGCCCTGCCAGCAGGGCGAACAGCGCCGCGGCGCGCCCGCCGAACAGGGTCCACTGCAGGGTGGGCTCGAAGGTCTCGGGGTCGTGGACGGGCAGGATGTGGACCGCGATCATGCCGATCAGCGCCAGGCCGTGGGCCGCGTCCACGGCGATGAGGCCGGGTCGGGGAACCCGGTTCGGCGGCGGTCCCGAATCCCCCGGGGGCCCTTGGCGACCCCAGGGGCCGGACCCGCTCCTGTCCACTTCAGGAGGAGGCGTTGTCGCACGTCACATTGGGTTTGATGCTCCTTCGGGGCGCCGCGCGGACGTGGTGGGGGCGGGCTCCGGGGCTCTTGGAGATCGGCGGCGCCGGGCGCATCATGGACACGAGGCATCAGCGGCATCTCACGAGGACTGGTTCCCATGGCGGGTGTGCATTCCCGGGGCGGTTTGCGGAGCAGCGCGCTGTGGGCCGACGCCCTCGGCCGGGCCTCCGTCCGCGCCGGGCAGATGATCGTCCTGCTCGCCGCGGCGGTGATCGTCGTCTACGCCCTCATCCGGCTCAAGCTCCTCGTCATCCCGTTGATGATCGCCCTCATCCTGGCGGCGGCGCTCCACCCGGTCGTCCGGCACCTGCAACGGCACGGCGTGCGCGGTTCGCCGGCCACCTGGATCACCTTCCTCGCGGCGGTGCTCGTGCTCGGCGGTGTGGTCACCGGCATCGTCTTCGCCGTCCGCAGCGAGTGGGACGAGCTGGTGACGGCAGGGGTGGCCGGGCTGGAACGGCTGCGGGCCTTCCTGGTGTCGGGGCCGTTCCCGATCGGCCAGCAGGCCCTCGACGACGGCCTCACCTCCATGGTGGCGTTCGCCTCCGGCAGCCAGTTCCGCGTCGGGGCGCTGCTGGGGATCTCTGCCGCCGCGGAGGTCTTCACGGGGGTCCTGCTCGTGGCGGTCGTCCTCTTCTACTTCCTCAAGGACGGCGGGAGGATGTGGGAGTTCTTCCTGCGCCCCTTCCGGGGGGAGCACCGGGAGAAGCTGGTGCGCTCGGGGACCACCACCCTGCAGGTCCTCGGCAACTACGTCCGCGGGACCGCGGTGGTCGCCCTCCTCGAAGCAGTCGTCATCGGGGTGACGCTGCTGATCCTGCGGGTGCCGCTGGCCCTGCCGCTGGCGGTCCTCATCTTCCTGGGCGGGTTCGTGCCGATCGTGGGCGCCGCGCTGATCGGCGTGCTGGCGGCCCTGGTGGCGCTGGTGGCCAACGGGCCCGTGGTCGCGCTGGTCGTGATCGCGGTCGTGGTGGCCATCAACCAGCTCGACGGCAGGGTGCTCCAGCCGATCGTGATGGGCAAGGCCCTGAGTCTGCACCCGCTGGTGGTGCTCCTGGCCCTCGCCGGCGGCGGCATCCTCGCCGGGATCGTCGGAGCCGTCCTGGCGGTGCCGCTGACGGCCGTCGCGTGGTCCGTCCTGCTGATCTGGTACGAGGGACCCGCCCAGCCGGTCCTGTCCGCTCCGGGGGGCGTCCCGTCGCGGCAGGTCGCCCCGTCGGACCCCGCCGGTCACGGGTCCGGTGTTACGAATGGGTAACCGATACCCACGGTTTCTGTTTTCTCTGGCGTGTCCGACCAGGAGGCACGTCCGGACAACATAAGTTTCATGTTGGGCGCGACGGACGGTGATCTCCGTCACGTCGGGCCCGGAGCCCCGTGCTCCACGACGTGCGAGCCCCGTGCTCGCCCCGGCGCGGCCCCGTCCCCCTCGGACTGCAAACCCAGCACTCCTGGCGGGCCCGTATCGACCCATGGAGGAAACGATGAGAACGAAGCGGATCGCGGGCACGTCAGTGGTGCTCACCGGAGCGTTGCTGCTCACCGCGTGCGGCGGGGGCGGCGGCGGAGAAGGCGGCGGAGACGCCGCGGCCGACGGCGGGGGCACCTTCAGCGTGTACATCGGCGAGCCCGAGAACCCGCTGCTCCCCGGCAACACCGGTGAGACCGAGGGCGGCCAGGTCGTCGACGCGCTGTGGACCGGCCTGGTCGAGTACGACCGGGAGTCCAACGAGGCCGTCTACACCGGCGTCGCGGAGTCGATCGAGTCCGACGACCAGACGACGTGGACGGTCAACCTCAAGGACGGCTGGACGTTCCACGACGGGTCCCCGGTGACCGCGCAGAGCTACGTGGACTCGTGGAACTACGTGGCCAACAGCGAGAACGCGCAGGGCAACTCCTACTTCTTCTCCAACGTCGAGGGCTACGACGCCCTGCAGGGCAAGGAGGGCGCGAGCCCCGCGGCCACGGAGATGTCCGGCCTGCGCGTCGTCGACGACCAGACCTTCGAGGTCACCCTGAGCGAGCCCTACGCGCAGTGGCCGACCACCGTCGGCTACACCGCGTTCTTCCCGATGCCGGAGGCGTTCTTCGAGGACCCCGAGGGCTTCGGCGAGCAGCCGATCGGCAACGGCCCCTTCAAGGCGGACGAGGCCTTCCAGGAGGGACAGGGCATCACGCTCACCCGCTACGAGGAGTTCGGCGGCGACGAGCCGGCCAAGGCCGCGGGCGTGGAGTTCCGGGTCTACACCGAGATCAACACCGCCTACAACGACCTCCAGGCCGGTTCGCTCGACGTGGTCGACCAGATCCCGCCGGACGCCATCGGCTCCGCCGAGGACCAGTTCGGCGAGCGGTTCAAGACCACCCCGCGCGGCGACATCACCGCGCTCGGCTTCCCGACCTACGACAAGCGCTTCGCCGACCCGGAGGTCCGGCGGGCCTTCTCCATGGCGATCGACCGGCAGGCCATCACCGACGCGATCTTCCAGGGCGCCCGCACCCCGGCCGCGTCCTTCGTCTCGCCCGTGATCGACGGCCACCGCGAGGACGCCTGCGACGTGTGCGAGCCGAACGTGGAAGAGGCCAAGCGGATGCTCGACGAGGCCGGCTTCGACAAGTCCGAGCCCGTGGACCTGTGGTTCAACGCCGGCGCCGGCCACGAGGAGTGGATGCAGGCCGTCGGCAACCAGCTCCGCGAGAACCTGGGCGTCGAGTACCAGCTGCGCGGCGACCTCCAGTTCGCCGAGTACCTGCCCAAGCAGGACGAGAAGGGCATGACCGGACCGTTCCGCTCCGGCTGGATCATGGACTACCCCGTCATGGAGAACATGCTCGGCCCGACCTACTCCACCGCGGCCCTGCCGCCGGCCGGGTCGAACGTGACGTTCTACTCGAACGAGGAGTTCGACGCCAAGCTGAAGGAGGGCAACGCCGCCGACTCGATCGACGCCGCGATCCAGGCCTACCAGGAGGCCGAGGACATCCTCGTGGCCGACATGCCGGCCACTCCGCTGTTCTTCGGGCTGGTGCAGTACGCCCACTCGGAAAAGGTGGGCGAGGTCTACGTCAACAGCTTCGGCCGCGTCGAGGTCGAGGACGTCGTCGTCACCTCGGAGTGATCCGACC
Source organism: Kocuria himachalensis (assembly GCF_054784195.1). Taxonomy (NCBI): domain Bacteria; kingdom Bacillati; phylum Actinomycetota; class Actinomycetes; order Micrococcales; family Micrococcaceae; genus Kocuria; species Kocuria himachalensis. Next base: position 32,748 of record NZ_BAAGPL010000013.1, on the reverse strand, counting down.
CTGATCCGGGGCGCCCCGCACGGGGCGCCCCGGGTCCCACTGTCCGCGCAACACCTCCGCACACACAAGGAGTCCCATGGGGCGGTACGTCCTTCGCCGTCTGCTGCTGACCGTTCCGGTGCTGCTGGGCGCGTCCCTGCTCATCTTCTCGATGGTCTACGCGCTGCCCGGCGATCCCATCCGGGCGCTGGCCGGTGACCGGCCGCTGTCCGAGGCCGTGCAGGCGCAGCTGCGCGCCGAGTACAACCTCGACGACCCGCTGCTGATCCAGTACGCCAAGTACCTCGGCGGCCTGGTGCAGGGCGACTTCGGCACCGACTTCTCGGGCCGTCCCGTCCTCGACACGATCGTGGACCGGCTGCCGGTGACGGCCCGGCTGGCCCTGGTCGCCGTGGGCTTCGAGATCCTCATCGGCATCCTCGCCGGCGTCCTGGCGGGCCTGCGTCGCGGCTCCTTCTTCGACAACTTCGTGCTGGTCTCGACCACGGTGGTCGTGTCCATCCCGGTGTTCGTGCTCGGCTTCCTCGCCCAGTACGTCTTCGGCGTGCGGCTCGGCTGGTTCCCCATCGCCGGGATCTCGGACGGCTGGTACAGCTACGTCCTCCCCGGCTTCGTGCTCGCGGCGCTGTCGCTCGCCTACGTGGCGCGGCTGACCCGCACGAGCCTCGCGGAGAACCTGCAGAGCGACTACGTGCGCACGGCGCGCGCCAAGGGCCTCAGCGAGGTGTCCGTGGTCGGCAAGCACACCCTGCGCAACAGCCTCATCCCGGTCGTCACCTTCATCGGCGCCGACCTCGGCGCCCTCATGGGCGGGGCCATCGTCACCGAGTCGGTGTTCAACGTCCCCGGCCTGGGCCGGGCGGTCTACGACGCGGTGCTGCGGCAGGAGGGCGCCGTCGTCGTCGGGATCGTCACCCTCTTCGTCTTCTTCTACATCTTCTTCAACCTGGTGGTCGACGTTCTCTACGCCGCCCTCGACCCGAGGATCCGCTATGAATGAGCCGCGTCCGGAGACCGTCCGCGAGGAGCGCGGCGTCCACCACGAGTCCTTCTCCGACCGAGTGGACGACCGCGCCGACGAGATCGCGTCCGCGGCGGCCGCCGGGGACATCGAGCAGGTCAGCCTGTGGCGGGACGCCTGGCGGGGCCTGCTCCGCAACCCCTTCTTCCTGGCGGGGGCCCTGCTCTTCGTCGTGTTCGCGGTGATGGCCCTCGCCCCGCAGGCGTTCACCTCGGTGGACCCGCGGGCCTGCAGCCTCGACCGCTCCGGAGACGGGCCGCAGGCCGGGGCGCCGTTCGGCTACGACGTCCAGGGCTGCGACTACTACTCCAACGTGGTGCACGGCGCCCGCATCTCCCTGGCCATCGGCTTCCTCGCCGTCCTGGGCACCCTGGCCATCGGCGTGGTGGTGGGCGCGCTCGCCGGCTACTACGGCGGCTGGCTCGACTCGCTCCTCGCCCGGGTCACCGACATCTTCTACGGCCTGCCGCTGATCCTGGGCGCCATCATCCTGCTCTCCGTGCTGCCCGAGCGCGGGGTGCTCGAGGTCTCCCTCGCGCTGATCGCGTTCGGCTGGATGACGGCCATGCGCCTGGTGCGCTCCAACGTGATCGGGGTCAAGGAGGCCGACTACGTCCAGGCGGCGCGGGCGCTGGGCGCGGGGACCGGCCGGATCCTCACCAAGCACATCCTGCCCAACGCGGTGGCCCCCGTCCTGGTCTACTCCACCATCGCGGTGGGCACGATCATCGCCTCCGAGGCGACGCTCACCTTCCTGGGCGTGGGCCTCCAGCTGCCCGAGATCTCCTGGGGGCTGCAGATCAACGCGGCGCAGAACAGGCTGCGCGACGCCCCGCACCTGATCCTCTTCCCGTCGCTGTTCCTGTCCCTGACCGTGCTCTCGTTCATCCTCATGGGCGACGCGCTGCGCGACGCCCTCGACCCGAAGTTGCGCCGATGACCCCCTCCTCCGTCCCCGCTCCCGCCCCCGCCCCCGTGCCCGCGCCGCCGGACAGCGCGGCGGCCCCCGTGCTCGAGGTCGACGACCTCGCGGTGGAGTTCCGCTCCCGGCGGCGCACCGTCCGGGCCGTCAACGGGATCAGCTACTCCGTCCGGGCCGGCGAGACCCTCGCGATCGTCGGGGAGTCGGGCTCCGGCAAGAGCGTCAGCGCCCAGGCCGTGATGGGCATCCTCGACACCCCGCCCGCCCGCATCACGCAGGGGGAGATCCGCTTCCACGGCGAGGACCTGCTGGGCATGAGCCGCAAGGACCAGCGGGCGGTGCGGGGACCGGGCATCGCCATGGTCTTCCAGGACGCCCTCTCCGCGCTGAACCCGGTCTTCTCCGTGGGGGACCAGATCGGCGAGCCGTTCCGCGCCCACCGGGGCGCCTCCCGGCAGGAGGCGAGGGCCCGGGCGATCGAGCTCATGGAGCGCGTGGGGATCCCCGCGGCCCGGGAGCGCGTGGGCGACTTCCCGCACCAGTTCTCCGGCGGGATGCGCCAGCGCGTGATGATCGCGATGGCCATCGCCCTGGACCCGGACATCCTCATCGCGGACGAGCCGACCACCGCGCTCGACGTCACCGTCCAGGCCCAGATCATGGACCTGCTCACCGAGCTCCGCACGGAGACCGGGATGGGCGTCATCCTCATCACCCACGACCTGGGGGTGGTCAACGAGGTGGCCGACCGGGTCGCGGTGATGTACGCGGGGAGCATCGTCGAGAACGGCACGGTCGACGAGGTGCTCGCGGAGCCCCTACACCCCTACACCCGGGGGCTGATGTCCTCGATGCCCAGCCTCGAGTCCCAGGGCGAGCGGCTCCTGCCCATCGCCGGGACGCCGCCGGACCTCTCCGCCATCCCCGGCGGCTGCGCGTTCCACCCGCGCTGCCCGATGGCGCGGTTCGGGCGGACGGCGGCGCCGGGCAAGGACTGCGCGGCGGACGTGCCGGTGCTGCGCGAGGTCGTGCCGGGCCGGACGGCCGCGTGCCACTACAGCGAGGAGCTCGAGCATGAGTGACCCCCAGCCGACGACGACGGACACGCCCCTCCTGGAGCTGCGCGAGCTCACCAAGCACTTCCCCCTCACCCAGGGGGTCGTGCTGCGGCGGACCGTGGGCCAGGTCCAGGCGGTGGACGGCGTGAGCATGATCCTCGGCCCGGGGGAGACCCTGGGGCTCGTGGGGGAGTCCGGCTCCGGCAAGTCCACCGTGGCGAAGCTCATCATGGCGCTGCAGCAGCCCACGGCCGGCCAGGTCCTGTACAAGGGCCGGGACGTGGCCGCGATGTCCTCGCGGCAGCTGCGGGAGTACCGCCGCAATGTGCAGATCATCTTCCAGGACCCGTACTCGTCCCTCAACCCGCGCATGACGGTGGGGGACATCGTGGCCGAGGCCTGGGAGGTGCACCCCAACACGGTGGCGCGGCAGGACCGCGCGGCCACGGTCCGGGAGCTGCTGGAGCGCGTGGGGCTGCGGCCCGACTACGCCAACCGCTACCCGCACCAGTTCTCCGGGGGCCAGCGGCAGCGCATCGGGATCGCGCGGGCCCTGGCGCTGCGCCCGGAGGTGATCGTCTGCGACGAGCCGGTCTCGGCACTCGACGTCTCCGTCCAGGCGCAGGTCATCAATCTGCTGCAGGACCTGCAGGACGAGTTCGGCCTGTCCTTCCTCTTCATCGCCCACGACCTCTCGGTGGTGCGCCACCTCAGCGACCGGGTCGCGGTGATGTACCTCGGGAAGGTGGTGGAGACGGGCGACCGGGACGCGATCTACCACCGGGCCGCCCACCCGTACACGCAGGCCCTGCTCTCCGCGGTGCCGGTGCACGAGCCCGCCCTGCGCGGGGGGCGCGAGCGGATCATGCTCAGCGGGGACCTGCCCAGCCCCGCGAACCCGCCCTCCGGGTGCCGGTTCCGCACCCGCTGCTGGAAGGCGCAGGACGTGTGCGCCGAGAAGGTGCCGGAGCTCGTCGACCGCGGCCAGGGGCACCCCTCGGCCTGCCACTTCGCCGAGAGCAGGGACCTCGTGCCCGGCCCGGCGTAGCCGCGGCCGGCGGGGTCGGCCGCGGGGCCGCTCAGGGCTCACTGTGCGCCGGGACCGCCGGGACCACCGCCGGTGAGCGGCCCGGCCGAGTCCGGGAACGCCGCGCGGGCCCACAGCCGCATCACGGCGTAGCTGCGCCACGGGCTCCAGGCCGACGCCATGGCGGCCGCGCCGGACGTCCCGGCCGCCCCGAGCACGCGGCGCAGGACCAGGTCCTGGGGCAGGAAGACGTCGGGGTCGCCCAGGACGCGCATCGAGATGGACCCCGCCGTCCACGGGCCGACGCCCGGCAGGGCGAGCAGACGCTCGCGCAGCAGCGCCGCGCCCTCCCCGGCCGGCGTGCCGTCCCGTCCCGGCGGGGCGTCGAGGACGAGCCCGTCCCGGACCGCCACGGCGAGCGCGTGGAGGGTCGCGGCCCTGCGGGCGGTGACGCCCACGTCCCGCTGCAGCCGGGCGGGGTCCGTCCCGGCGATCCGCTGGGCCGACGGAAAGGCGATGGCGCCTCCGGCCACGGGGGTGCCGTGGTGGCGGACCAGGCGCCCGGCGAAGGTGCGCGCCGCGGCGAGGGAGACCTGCTGCCCGAGCACGGTCAGGACCGCCGTCTCGAAGCCGTCCGGTGCACCGGGCAGCCGGATCAGGGGCCAGGCGCGCACGTCGGGGGCGAGCGAGGGGTCGGCCGCCAGGGCGCGGTCCGCCGCGGGGGACTCCGTGCCCTCGCCGAGCCAGCGGCGCACCCGATCCAGCACGGGTGCCAGGGCGTCCGCCGCCCCGGGCCCGACGCGCACCGGGAGACCGGCGGGCGTCAGACCGTTCCAGTCGACGGTCACGGTGCGCGCCGCTCCGTCCACGACCACGGGGCGCCGGTGGGCGCCGCCCGCGAGGTCGTCGCACCCGGGCACGGCCTGGGACGCCAGGAAGGCCCGGAGGAACCCGGGGGACGCCGGCGGCGGGAGCAGGACGTCCACGGCACCTGCGGATCCGTCGTCGTGCATGCAGGGCTCCCGGTGGTCGAGGGGCGGACGTGCCGGCCCCAGCCTGTCCCGGGGGCGGCCGCGTGTCCAGGCAGAAAGTTCGGCGGCCGCCCTGTGCAGATTGTTCAACAATCATTAGACTGGCCCGAAAGTGACCGCGGCCACGTCCTGGGTGGCCGGTGCCGTGCTCCGGCGCAGGTCGCACCCGTACCGAGGAGGCCGCATGTCCAGCTCCGCCCCCGTCCCACCCGTCCCGGAGGCCCGCAGCCCCGTCAGCAGCCCTGCGGCGATGCGAGCCGTGAACCGCTCCGCCCTGCTGGGCGCCCTCTTCCTGATGGCCACCAGCGCCATCGGCCCCGGCTTCATCACCCAGACCGCGAACTTCACGGTGCAGCTGGGCGCAGCCTTCGCGTTCGCCATCGTCATCTCGATCGTCGTCGACATCGCGGTGCAGCTGAACGTGTGGCGGATCATCGGCGTCTCCGGGCTCAAGGCGCACGAGCTCGGCAACCGCGTGCTGCCGGGCCTCGGCTGGTTCATCGCCGCGCTCGTGGCCACCGGCGGGCTCGTCTTCAACATCGGCAACACCGCCGGCGGCGGGCTCGGCCTGGACGCGCTGCTGGGTCTCGACCCCACGTGGGGTGGCATCCTCACGGCGCTGATCGCCGTGGGCGTGTTCGTCAGCAAGCGCGCGGGCGTCGCCCTGGACCGCATCGTGGTGGTCCTCGGCGTGCTCATGATCCTCGTGACGGGCTACGTCGCGTTCGTCTCGCGGCCTCCGGTGGGAGAGGCGCTGCGCAACGTGGTGCTGCCCGAGACCGTGGACTTCCTGATCATCACGACCCTCATCGGCGGGACCGTGGGCGGGTACATCACCTACGCGGGCGCCCACCGCATCGTCGACGCCGGGATCACCGGCGTGGAGAGCGTCAAACAGATCTCCCGCAGCTCCGTGATGAGCATCGTGCTCACCGGGGTCATGCGCTTCCTGCTGTTCCTGGCGATCCTCGGCGTGGTCGCCGGCGGCGCCCAGCTCACGGGCGAGAACCTCGCCGCCCAGGCGTTCCGCTCCGCCGCCGGGGAGGTCGGCCTGCGCCTGTTCGGGATCATCCTGTGGGCCGCGTCCATCTCCTCGGTCATCGGCGCCGCCTACACCTCGGTGTCCTTCCTGACGACCTCCCGGACGAAGCCCCGCACCCGGAACCTGATGACCGTCGCGTTCATCCTGGTCTCGGCCACCGTGTTCGTCCTCCTGGGGCAGGCGCCCTCCACGCTGCTCATCGTGGCGGGAGCCGTGAACGGGCTGATCCTCCCGCTGGGCTTCGCGGTGCTGCTGTGGGTGGCCTGGCGCCGGCGGGACCTGCTGGGCGGCTACGAGTACCCGAAGTGGCTCGCGCTGATCGGCACCGTGGTGTGGCTGCTCACCATCTTCCTGGGCTACCAGTCCCTCAGCGGCATCGCCGCGCTGTGGGCGTGAGCGCGGTGGGAGCGGTGGACGCGCAGTCCCGGCAGCACCGGGCCGCCCTGGCCCCGGGCGCCGCCAGGGCGATGTTCCGCAGCGGCCTGGTCACGCCCACGTCGGGCTGGTGCGACGGCTTCGCGCAGGCCAACCTGATCGTCGTCCCGCGGGACTGGGCCTTCGACGTCCTGCTCTTCGCCCAGCGCAACCCCAAGCCGTGCCCGGTGCTGGGCGTGCTCGAGGCCGGCGAGGTGACCGGGCCGCTGCTGGGCGGGGGCGACGTCCGCACCGACGTCCCGCTCTACACCGTCTATCGGGACGGCGAGGCGGCGGGCACCCGCACCGACCTGCTGGACGTGTGGCGCGAGGACCTCGTGACCTTCGCCCTCGGCTGCAGCTTCACCTTCGAGGCGGCCCTGCAGGAGGCCGGGATCCCGGTCGCCCACATCGAGCAGGGCGTCAACGTCCCGATGTACCGCACGAACGTCCCCTGCGCACCCGCCGGGCGGCTGTCCGGGCCGCTGGTCGTGTCCATGCGGCCGATCCCCGCGTCCCGGGTGGCCGACGCGGTGCGCATCACCTCCCGCTATCCCGCGGTGCACGGCGCCCCGGTGCACGTGGGGGCGCCCGGGGAGCTGGGCATCCGGGACCTCGCGGCCCCCCACTACGGGGACGCGGTGCAGATCCCGGACGGCCACGTCCCCGTGTTCTGGGCCTGCGGAGTGACGCCGCAGGCGGCGGTGCTCGAGTCCGGGGTGCCGTTCGCCCTCGGGCACGCCCCGGGCCGCATGCTGGTCACGGACCTGCCCAACTGGCAGTACCAGGTGCCCTGACTGCGGCCGGCGCCGGGCCCTCCAGGACGTCGAGCAGCTGCCGCCGGGAGGCCTCCAGGTAGTCGTGCATCTCCACGGCCGCCTCCTCCCGCCGGCCCTCCTCGAAGAGCTCGAGGATCCGGGCGTTGCGCTCGATCCAGGGCGCGTGGAAGGACGGGTCCTGCCGCATGGAGTAGAACACGAGCCGCATCTCCGCGAGGGTCCGGGACATCAGCTCGTCCTGGCGGGCCGAGCCGGCCAGCTCCACGACGCCGCGGTGGAACCGCTGGTTCGCGTCGGCCATGCCGGGGACGTCCTGGCGGCGGTGGGCGGCGCGGCCGTCCTCGACGGCGGCGTGCAGGCCCGGCTGCGGGGCCGGCTCCGACCAGCGCAGCGCCGAGGTCTCCAGCGCGAGCCGCACCCGGTGGATCTCCCGCACGTCGTCCGCGCCGGGCCGGGCCACCGAGACGCCGCGGTTGGGCACCCGGACGAGCAGGTTCTCCCCGACCAGGATGGTGAACGCCTCGCGCAGCGTGTTGCGGGAGACCCGCAGCGCCTCGCTGACCCGGGTCTCCGAGAGCCGGGCCCCGGGCGGCAGCCGGCCGGCGACGACAGCCTGGCGCAGCACGTCCACGGCCCACGGGATGGCCTCGCCCTGCGGGGCGGGCCCGGCCTGCGCGACGGCCGTCATCAGGAACTCGTTCTCCACGGTGTTCATCAATCCCCCATCCTGGCATCCCGGCGTCCCCGGGTCGTGCGGCGGCGCCCTGGTGGCCGGTCCGGGCCGTCCTCTAGGCTTTCAGGACGTCCGTCCCACTCCCTGGAGGCTTCGATGCAGAAGACCGGTGCAGCACTCGCCACGGCGGCCCTCCTGACAGTGACCGCGTGCGGGGGAGGGGAGTCCGGCGGCGGAGTGGCCCAGGACGGCGAGCTGACCACGGTCCGCGTGGGCGTCATCGCGAGCACCGACGTGGCGCCCCTCTACCTGGGGATCGAGCAGGGCTTCTTCGAGGAGGAGGGCCTGGAGCTCGACATCACCCAGGCCCAGGGCGGGGCGGCCATCGTCCCGTCCGTGGTCAGCGGGGAGATGGACTTCGGCTTCAGCAACGTGACGTCGCTGATCGTCGCCCGATCCCAGGGGCTGCCGCTGCAGATCATCGCCAACGCCAACAACTCCACCGGCGTCCAGGGCGAGGACTTCGCCGACGTCCTGGTGCGCGCGGACAGCGACATCCAGGACGCCGCGGACCTGGAGGGCAGGACCGTGGGGGTGAACACCCTGAACAACATCAGCGACACCACCATCCGCGCCGCCATCGAGGCCCAGGGCGGGGACCCCGGCGACGTCGACTTCGTCGAGATCCCGCTGCCCGACATGCCGGCGGCCCTGGACCGGGGCGAGGTGGACGCGATCGGCTCGATCGAACCGTTCCGGACCATCGCCATGCAGGACGGGGCGCGCTCGGCGGTCTCCAACTACGCGTTCCCGATCGAGAACCTGACGGTGGCCGTGTACTTCACCACCGAGGACGCGGTCGCCCAGGAGCCCGAGACCGTCGAGGCGTTCCAGGCCGCCATCGAGAGGTCGCTGCAGTTCGCCCAGGACAACCCCGACGAGGTCCGCGCCGTCCTGCCCAGCTACACGCAGCTCGACGAGGAGCTGATCGACCAGCTCGTCCTGCCCGCCTACCCCACGGAGGTGAACCGGCAGTCCGTGCAGGAGCTCGCGGACCTCGCCGTCCAGCACGGACTCATCGAGGAGGCCCCGCCCCTGGAGGAGCTGCTCCCCGAGTGACCGGAGGGCCCGTGGTGGAGCCCGTTCAGGAGAGGCGGGCGAGCACCTGGTCGGCGGTCACCGCGTCCCCCGGTCGCACCGCGAGCTCCCGGACCGTCCCGGCCCGCGGCGCGGACACCCGGGTCTCGGTCTTCATGGCCTCCAGCACGGCGACGTCCTGGCCCGCCTCCACGGTGTCCTGCTCGGACACCAGCCACGAGACGAGCGTGCCCGGGAAGGGCGCGGTGACGGCGCCGTCGTCGGCGGGCTCCGCCCCCGCGGGGGAGGCCTCCCCCGCGGGGGCGGAGCTCAGGGCCGCGGCGAGGGCGTCGGGGATGCCGATGCTCACGCGCCGCCCGTCCACGTCCACGGTGAAGCGGGTGCGGCCCGGCTCGTCCGCGCGGGCGTAGCCGGCGTCCGGGGCGAGCCGACCGGCGAACTCGTCCTCGATCCACGTGGTCCACACCCCCAGCCCCTCGTCCCCGGTGAAGGCGGGGTCGTCCAGCACGGCGCGGTGGAACGGGATCGTGGTGACCACCCCGTGCACCCGCAGCTCGCGCAGGGCGGTGCGGGCCCGCACGAGCGCCTGCGCGCGGGTGGGCGCGCTGACGACGAGCTTGAGCAGCAGCGAGTCGAAGGTCGTGGCCACCCGGGTGCCGCGGTGCACCCCCGAGTCCACGCGCACGCCCGGGCCGGTCGGGGTGTCGACGGCCTCGACCGTGCCCCCCGAGGGCAGGAAGCCGCGGCCGGGGTCCTCGGCGTTGATCCGGAACTCGAACGCGTGCCCGCGCGGGGCCGGGGTCTCGAGCACCGGCAACGGGTCCCCGGCGGCCACGGACAGCTGGGCACGGACCAGGTCCACGCCGTAGACCTCCTCCGTGATCGGGTGCTCCACCTGCAGCCGGGTGTTGACCTCCAGGAAGGAGATCAGCCCGTCCTGGGCCACGAGGAACTCGGCGGTGCCCACCCCCACGTACCCGGCCTCCCGGAAGATGCCCTCGGCGGCGGCGGCGATCCGCTCGCGCTGCCCGTCCGTGAGGAACGGCGCGGGGGCCTCCTCGACGAGCTTCTGGTGGCGGCGCTGCAGGGAGCAGTCCCGGGTCCCGAGCACGACGACGTGGCCGTGGGCGTCGGCCACGACCTGCGCCTCCACGTGCCGCGGGCGGTCCAGGAAGCGCTCCACGAAGCACTCGCCGCGGCCGAACGCGCTCTGCGCCTCGCGGGCGGCCGAGAGGAAGGCGTCCTCGACCTGGTCGAGCGCCCGGACCACGCGCATGCCGCGGCCGCCGCCGCCGTGGGCGGCCTTCACGATCACCGGCAGGCCGTGCTCCTGCGCGAAGGCGCGGGCGTCCTCCGGCGACTCGACCGGGCCGTCGCTGCCGGGCACGAGCGGGGCGCCGGCGCGCCGGGCGATCTCCCGGGCGGCGACCTTGTCCCCCAGCAGCAGGATCGTCTCCGGGGAGGGGCCGATCCAGGTGAGGCCGGCCTCGATCACCGCCCGGGCGAAGCCGGCGTTCTCGGAGAGGAACCCGTAGCCGGGGTGCACGGCGTCGGCGCCGCACCGGAGCGCGATCGCGAGGACCTCGTCCCCGTCCAGGTAGGTCTCGGCGGCCGAGGTGCCCTCCAGGGCGTACGCCTCGTCGGCCAGCAGGACGTGCGGGGCGTCGGCGTCGGGGTCGGCGTAGACGGCCACGGACTCGAGGCCGGCCTCGGCGCAGGCGTGGACGACGCGGACGGCGATCTCCCCGCGGTTGGCGATCAGGATCTTGTGCACGGTGCTACTCCTGGGAGGTGTCGGTGGCGGTCTCTGGAGAAGTCTCTGGAGAAGTCGAGGCGGAGGTCTCCGTGGAGGACTCGGTGGCGGTGCTGACGGGGGCCGGGCGATCCGTGCCGCCGGCGGCGGTGTCTCCCGGGCTCGGCGCGCCGAGCCCGGGCGCCGCCGGCACGGGCGAGAAGCGCAGGCGCCCGCCGGGGCGCAGCTGGGCGAGCACGGCGAGGTCCTCCGGGTGGACCACGCCGAGCACGGGGTAGCCGCCGGTGGTGGGCCCGTCCTGCAGCAGGACGACCGGCAGACCCGAGGGCGGGATCTGGACGCAGCCGGGCACGGTGCCCTCGCTGGGCAGCTCGTCCGTGCGAACCCGCGCCAGCGGCTCGCCGGACAGCCGGGCGCCCACGCGGTCGGAGGAGGTGGCAAGCTCCCACTCCTGCGCGAAGGCTGATGCCACCGCGGTGGGGGCGAACCAGTCGTCGCGGGGGCCCGGGACCACGCGGACCGTGGACACCGCGGGCGGGGCGGGCACCGGCTCGGGGAGCCGGACGGCGGTGCCCGGGTCCGGTCCGACCGGCAGGGCCTCGCCGGCGGTCAACGGGTCCGGTCCCAGCCCCGCGAGGGTGTCCGCGGAGCGGCTGCCCAGCACCGGCGGGACCGCGACGCCGCCCCGGACGCCCACGTAGATCCGTGCCCCGGCCGTCACGGTGCCGATCACCAGCCGTTCGCCGTCGCGCAGGGCGAAGGGGGTGCCGAGCGGGGGCCGCCACGGGGCCGGGCCTGTGACCGTCAGCGCCGCCCGCGCGCCGGTGACCGCCAGGACGTGCTCCCCGTGGGCGGTCAGCTCGAGCCCGCCGAGCAGGTTCTCCAGCACCGCGGCCCCCGGGCCGTTGCCCACGAGCCGGTTGGCCGATCCGGCCGCGGCGGCGTCGAGCGCGCCCGAGGGGGAGACGCCCAGCGCGGCGGAGCCCGACCGCCCGCCGTCCTGGACGAGGGTCTGCAGCCCGGGGGCCCCGACCCTCAGATGGGGTCCCCGCACCGGCGCGGGCTCGGCGGCGGCCGGGGTGATCTCCACGAGGTCGCGCACGGGCCGGTAGCGCACCCGGTCCCCGGGGCGCAGCAGGGCGGGGTCGTCGCGGTCGAGGTCGAACATCCGGGCCGCGGACCGCCCGATGAGCTGCCAGCCGCCGGGGGAGCTGCGGGGGTAGACGGCGGAGAACCGGCCGGCCAGGGCCACCGACCCGGCGGGGACGGCGGTGCGCGGTGTGTCCCGGCGCGGGACGTCCAGGCCGTCCTCACCCGCGCAGTAGAAGAAGCCGGGGGCGAAGCCGGCGAAGGCGGCGGTCCACGCCTGCTCGGAGTGGGCCCGGACCACCCCGTCCGCGCCGAGGCCGGTGAGCTCGCCGACCGTCGCGAGGTCCTCGCCGTCGTAGACCACGTCGATGGTCACGGTGCGGGCCCCGCCCGCAGCGGCGCGCCCGCGGGGGGCGGCCCGGGCGGCGCGGAGGATGTCCCGCAGCGCCGCGGTGGTGCTCGCGCGCACGACCACGGTCTCCGCGCCGGCCACGCAGTCCACGAGCCCGGGCAGGTCGGCGGCGGCGAGCCGGGCGCGCACCGCCACGGCGTCGTGCAGGTCGGCGCACTCGACCAGCGCCGCGCGCGGGCCGAGCGGCCGGACCCGGCGGGGCCCGGCAGGGTCCGGCGCGCTCACAGGAAGCTGCCGACCCGCAGGCCGGCCTCCTCGAGGGCGTGGCGCACGCGCTCGGCGATGGCCAGCGCTCCCGGGGTGTCCCCGTGCACGCAGATGCTCTCGGCGTCCACCGCCACGAGGGAGCCGTCGACGGCCTCGACGACGCCCTCGACGACCATCCGCACCACGCGGGCGGCGATCTCCTCGGCGTCGTGCAGGACGGCGCCGGCCTCGGTCCGGGGCACGAGCGTGGCCTGCGGCGTGTAGCCGCGGTCGGCGAAGGCCTCACGGACCGTGCGCAGTCCGGCCGCCCGCGCCTGCCGCTCGATCTCGGAACCGGGCAGCACCAGCAGGGGCAGGGCGTCGTCGACGTCGCGCACGGCGTCGACGACGGCTCCCGCGTGCTCCTCGTGGTGGACGATCGCGTTGTACAGCGCGCCGTGCGGCTTGACGTAGCTCACCGCGGTGTCCGAGGCACGGGCCAGGGCCTGCAGGGCGCCGATCTGGTACACCAGCTGGTCGGTCAGCTCCGTCCGGGGCACGGCGATGAAGCGGCGGCCGAAGCCCTTGAGGTCGTCGTAGGAGACCTGGGCGCCCACGGCCACGCCCTGCTTGGCGGCCACGGTGCAGGTCCGGCGGGCGACCGTCGGATCCCCCGCGTGGAAGCCGCAGGCCACGTTGGCGCTGGTGACCACCTGCAGGACGGCCTCGTCGCCGGCCATGGCCCAGGCGCTGAGCGACTCGCCGCAGTCCGCGTTGAGGTCGATGTCGAAGGGGGGCATGCTGTGCTCCTTGTCACGTCGGTCCCTCCAGCATGCCCTGTGCACCCGGATTGTTCAACAATATTTGCCGTCGGGACCGGATTCCGTCCGGATCGGTGGACGCCCGGTCCCGGCCGCCGTATCTTGGCCCGCACGAGGGTGCAGCGGTGCCGCGGGCAGCACAGCGGGGCCGCGCCGCCCGCCCGCCACCACCGATGGGACAGCAGATGAGTGACAGGACCCCCCGCGCCGCGGACGACTCCCCGGGGCGCTCCGGCTCCGTCCTGGAGCACCTCAGCGAGTCGACCGTGCTCCTGGACGTCCACGGGGCGGACCGGGACGGCGTCATCCGGCAGCTCGCCGAGCTCGGCGCGCACACCGGGCGGGCCTACGACGCCGACAGCACCGTCGCGGCGGCCCTGGCCCGGGAGGAGGAGGGCTCCACCGGGGTGGGCAACGGCGTGGCCCTGCCGCACGCCAAGTCCGCCGGTGCCGAGCGGCCGATGGTCGCGTTCGCCCGCAGCCGGGAGGGCGTGGAGTGGAACGCGCTGGACGGCGAGCCCGTCCACCTGGTCTTCCTGATCTCCCTCCCCGAGGAGCGGTCCGGGGAGGAGCACCTGGAGCTGCTGGCCGAGCTCTCCGAGGCCCTGACCGAGGAGTCCTGCCGTCAGGGCCTCCTCGACGCCGGGAGCGCGTCCGAGGTGCTGGCCGTGCTGGAGGACGCGCTGGACTGACCGGCTAGTGCCGGAAGCGCCACTCGGTGCGGGAGCGGTAGGTCTCGCCCGGGCGCAGGACGGGGTCGGAGAGCTCCGGCCGGTTGGGGGAGTCCGGGTGCCGCTGGGGCTCGAGGGCCACGCCGTCGCCCTGGCGGTACCGGCGCCCCGAGCTGCCGGCGCCGTCCAGGGAGTTGCCCGTGTAGACCTGCAGGGCGGGCTGGTCCGTGAACAGCTCCACGGACCGCCCGCTCGCCGGGTGCTCCAGGAGCGCGGCCCGGCGCAGGCCTGTCCCCCGCAGGTGGTAGGAGTGGTCGATCCCGCGCACGGCCGCCGTCTGCGGGTGCTCCGCCCGCAACCGGTCCCCGATCCGGGCGGGGGCGGTGAGGTCGAACGGCGTCCCGGTCACGTCCGCCAGCCCGCCCAGCGGCAGGGAGTCCGGCCCCACGGGGAGGTACCGGTCGGCCTCAACGGTGAGCCGGTGGTCGTCGACCGTCCCCGTTCCCTCGCCGGCGAGGTTGAGGTAGAGGTGGCTGGCGGGCCCGACCACGGTGGGCGCGTCGGTGCGGGCCTCCAGGTCCAGGGTCACGACGTCGTCCGCGACGGCGTACCCGGCCCGGAGGACCACTTCGCCGGGAAAGCCCTGGTCCCCGTCCGGGCTGACCAGCTCCAGCACCAGCCGGTCCGGAGCGGCTTCCACCACCTGCCAGGTGCGGCGGTGGAAGCCGTCGGGGCCTCCGTGCAGGGTGTTGCCGCCCTCGTTGGCTGCCAGGGCCACGGTGCGCCCGTCGAGGTCGAAGCGGGCGCCGGCGATCCGGTTGGCGTACCGGCCGACCACCGCCCCGAGGAAGGCCTCCGGGAGTGCGGCGCAGGCGGCGGCGTCCGGGTGGCCCAGGGCCACGTTCGTCGTGCCCCCGGCCCGGTCGGGCAGGTGCAGGGCCTGCACGGTGGCGCCGAGGTCGAGCACGCGCAGGCGCAGCCCGCCCGGGGCGGTCAGGGTGTGGACGGTGACCTCCCGGCCGTCGGGCAGCGTGCCGAAGGACCGCGGGGCGGTCTCACCGCCCACGGGAGGCTCCGGCCGGGGACGGGGACCAGTCGGCGGTCCGGTCGCGCAGCGTGCGGTAGGCCTCCACGACCTCGGGCGTCGGCTCCGCCTCGTACTGCTGGGCGCCGGCGAGCGCCCAGGCCGGGGGCTCCTCGTCGCCCGAGAGGGCCCAGGCGGCCTGCCGGGCGGCGCCGAGGGCCACGTACTCGGCGGGGGCGGGCACGAGCACGGGCCGGCCGAGCACGGCCGGGGCGAGCCGGCGCACGGCCTCGGACTGCGCGCCGCCGCCGATCAGGAGGATCCGCTGCGCGGCGGTGCCGGTGGCCCGCTCCAGCGCGGCCACGCCGTCGGCGAGGGAGCAGAGCAGGCCCTCCACGCAGGCCCGGGCGATGTCCTCCCGACCGGTCCGCGACGACATCCCGTGGAGGGTGGCGCGGGCGTCGGGCCGGTTGGGCGTGCGCTCCCCGTCGAGGTACGGGAGCAGCGTGACGCCGCCCGCCCCGGGGCGTCCCGCGAGGGCCAGGTCGGCGAGACCGGCGTGGTCGACGCCCAGCACCCGGACCCCGAACTCCAGGATCCGCGCGGCGTTGAGGGTCGTGGCCATGGGCAGGTACCGGCCGGTGGCGTCGGCGAAACCGGTCACGAGCCCGCTGGGGTCCGCGGTGCGGGTCTCCGAGACCATGGCGGCGACCCCGGAGGTGCCGATCGACAAGGACACGTCCCCGGGGCCGAGCGTGACGCCCAGCGCGGCGGCCATGTTGTCGCCGGTGCCGGCCGCGAGCACCGCCCCCGCGGCCGTGCGGCCCATGACCTCGTGCGGCGCCGCGGCCACCTGCGGGAGCTCCAGGTCGTGGCCGAGCGCCTGCTCGACGAGGTCGTGGTTCCACGCGCCGGTGCGCGTGGAGAAGTAGCCGG
Source organism: Kocuria himachalensis (assembly GCF_054784195.1). NCBI lineage: Bacteria > Bacillati > Actinomycetota > Actinomycetes > Micrococcales > Micrococcaceae > Kocuria > Kocuria himachalensis. The sequence goes on along the minus strand of NZ_BAAGPL010000013.1, from coordinate 16,791 downwards.
TGCCCGAGGCGTCGCCGCGGTCGGTGAAGAAGGACGCCCTGTCGGCGTCGAGGTGCCACGACAGGTAGTCGTGGGGCAGCAGCACCCGGTGGGTGCGGGCGGCGTGCTCCGGCTCGTGATCCGCCATCCAGCGCAGCTTGGTGGACGTCATGGACGCGACCAGCACGCTGCCGAGCTCCTCGGCGCAGGCGGCGGGGCCGCCCATCTCCTCGACGAGCTGCCGGGCCTGCGGCGCCGAGCGGGTGTCGTTCCACAGCAGGGCGTCGCGCACCACGGCGTCGTGCCCGTCGAGGGCGACCATCCCGTGCTGCTGGCCTCCGACGGACACGGCGGCGGCCTCCGCGAGGAAGGGGCCGGCGGCGTCGTCGAGCGCGGCGAGCCAGGCCCGCGGGTCCACCTCGGTCCCCTCGGGGTGGGGGGCGCGGCGCTGCGCGAGCACCTCGCCGGTGCCGGCGTCGACGAGGAGCGCCTTGGTGGACTGGGTGGAGGAGTCGATGCCCAGGACGGTCGTGCGTGCCATGAAGGAACCTCGGTGCAGGGTCGGGACGGGGCGGCGAGGGTGCCGCGAGGAGGGTGGCGCGGGAGGCCCGGCCCGGCGCAGGGGGGACGTGCGCCGGACCGGGCCGGGACGGGGCCGGCGCCCGGGATCGGGGGATGGGTGCCGGCCCCGGGTGCCTCAGCCCCGGGCGCCCATGAGGTGCTCGACGGCGAGCTGGTGGAGGCGCACGAAGCCGTAGTTGCGCTCCGAGGGCCCCGTCAGGTCGAGGTCCTCGTAGGAGCTGCGGTCGGCGAGGAAGGCCTCCAGGTCCTCGCCCTCCGCGAGGGTCGGCTCGCCGAGCTCGAGGACGCCGGACTGCTCCATGGCCTCCTGGACCTCGGGGTCCTGGCGGAAGGCCACGGCGCGCTGCTTCAGGAGCAGGTACATCTGCATGTTCGCCGCGGCCGAGTCCCAGACGCCGTCGAGGTGCTCGGTGCGGGAGGGCTTGTAGTCGAAGTGGCGGGCGCCCTGGTAGGCCCCCGGCATGGACGGGAACCCGTTCTCCAGCAGGTCGACCGTGAAGAAGGCGCTGATCAGGTTGCCGTGGCCGAACACCAGGTCCTGGTCGTACATCGGGCCGTTCTGGCCGTTGAGGTCGATGTGGAACAGCTTCTCGCACCACAGGGCCTCGGCGAGGCCGTGCGTGTAGTTGAGCGTGGCCATCTGCTCGTGCCCGGTCTCGGGGTTCACGCCCACGACGTCCCCGTTGTCGAGCCGGTCGATGAACGCGAGCGCGTGCCCGATGGTGGGCAGGAAGATGTTGCCGCGGGGCTCGTTGGGCTTCGGCTCGATGCCGATGCGCATGTCGTAGCCCTGGGACTTGATGTACCCGGCCACGGTGTCGATGCCCTCGGCGTAGCGGTCCAGGGCGGCGTAGAGGTCCTTGGAGGAGTCGTACTCGGTGCCCTCCCGCCCGCCCCACATCACGAAGGTCGTGGCGCCGAGCTCGGCGGCGAGGTCCACGTTGCGCAGCACCTTGCGCAGGCCGTAGCGCCGGACCCGCCGGTCGTTGGACGTGAACGCACCGTCCTTGAAGATCGGCTCCGCGAAGGTGTCGGTGGTGACCATCTCGCAGACCATCCCGGTCTCGTCGATGGTCTGCTTGAGCTGCCCGATCAGCTTCTCGCGCTGCGCCTCGGTGGCGTCGAAGGGGATCAGGTCGTTGTCGTGGAAGGTGAAGCCCCAGGCGCCGAGCTCCTGGAGCCGGCGCACGGACTCGAGGGGGTCGAGGTCCGGCCGGGAGGCGGTGCCGAACTGGTCGCGGGCGGCCCAGCCCACGGTCCAGAGGCCGAAGGAGAACTTGTCCGCGGGGGACGGGGTGAGCGAGGAGGCGAGGGAGGTCGCGGGGGATGCGGAGGGCATTGGAGTTCCTTTCCCAGTTGGTTAGTTACCGTTACTTACTATAAGAGCTGGAGTACCGTGGGGAAAGACCGGCGACGAACTTTTCGTTCCGCGGGTCGGCCGGGATCCGCGTGGGACCCGGTCCCATCGGGACCAGAGGAGAGCCGTCCGTGCAGTCGAGCCACCTGCGGGAGCACAACCTCTCCACCGTGCTGCGCGCCGTCGCCGGGGCGGGGGCGCCCGTCTCGCGGGCCGCGCTCGCCAAGCTCACGGGGCTCACGAAGCCCACCGTTTCCAAGCTGGTGCAGGAGCTGCTCGAGGCGGGACTGCTCGTCGAGGGGCAGCAGGCGGCCGCGCGGGTGTCCGGGCGGCCCATGATCCCGCTGACCGTCGCCCGGGGGACCGTCCTGGGCGTGGGGCTGGAGGTCGCCGCCGACCACCTCGCGTGCCTCGTCACGGATCTCGGGGGCCGCGTCCTCCACGAGGAGTCCCGGTTCGGGGCGTTCGCCGGGGCGTCCGTGGACGAGGTCGCCTCCGTGCTGGCCGGTCTGCTCGACGCCGCCCTGTCCCCCCGGCGGGACGTGCCCGTGGCCGGGATCTGCGTCTCGGTCCCCGGCCGGCTCTCCACGGACCGCGCCACCGTGCTCTCGGCCCCCAATCTCGCCTGGCAGGACGTCCCGCTGGTCGCTCGGCTCCAGGAGCTCCCGGCGTTCCGGGGGGCGGCGCTCACCGCCGGCAACGACAGCATGCTGGCCGCGCGCACGGAGGTCCTGCGCCGGCCCGGCGCGTCCTTCCTCTTCCTGCACGGCGAGACCGGGATCGGCGGTGCCGTGGTCCTGGAGGGGCGCATCCTCCGGGGCGAGCACGGCTGGGCGGGGGAGCTGGGCCATGTCACGATCACCCCCGGCGGCGAGCTCTGCCGGTGCGGGCGGCGCGGCTGCCTGGAGGCCTACGCCAGCTACCACGCGCTGCGGGGGAGGACCGGCCTGCCGGAGGACGTCCGGATCGAGGACCTGGTCGCGGCCACGGCCGAGCGGCTGCAGAGCCGGGAAGCGGTCATGGAGATGATCGGGCGGCCCCTGGGCGTGGTGCTCGCGAACTCGATGAACGTCCTGGACCTGTCCACGGTCGTGCTCTCCGGGTACTTCGCCCCCATCGCGGCGGAGCTGGAGCCCGTGCTGCGCGAGGTCCTCGAGGCGCACGCGCTCACGGCCGAGGTGGGGCCCGTCGGGATCCAGCGCTCGGCCGCGGACGCCCACCCGGCCCTGACCGGTGCGGCCGCGACGGCGCTGGAGCCGATCTACGCCTCCCCGGCCCGCTGGATCGACCGGCACTGACCCGCACCCGCCCGGGGACGACGGCGGGGTCCGCTCGTGCGAGCGGACCCCGTCGCGGGCCGGACCGGGCCGGGCGCTCAGCTCACCGGAACGCGGGGTGGTGCTTCCACTTCGCCTCGCCGCCCGGCTGCGACCGGACCAGGGTCTCCTGCAGGGAGTCGTAGGCCGGCTTGCGCTCGTGGTCGCCCTCCATGGTCAGGGCGTCCCCGTAGCCGGGGAAGGTGTTCGGCACCCAGGAGTGCTCGTCGAGCACGCCCCACACGGTGAAGGAGTTGCAGTCCTCCACGGCCAGGCACGCCTCGAGGGCCATGCGGTACCAGTCGGCCTGCTTCTGGCGCAGCGCGTCGCTCATCCGGTCGTCCCCGTCGACCGGCCCGCGGACGTCGATCTCGGTGACCGCCGTCTCCAGGCCGAGGTCGTCGAAGCGCTGGAGGTTCTGCTGCATGCGCCCGTCGAAGCCGTACTGGAGGCCGAGGTGGGTCTGCATCCCGAAGCCGTGGACCGGCACGCCCTCTGCGAGCAGGTCCTGGATCAGCGCGTAGTAGGCGTCGGACTTCGCGTTGATGCCCTCCACGTTGTAGTCGTTGAAGAACAGCTGGGCGTTCGGGTCGGCGTCGTGGGCCCAGCGGAAGACGTCGGCGATGATGTCCGGGCCCAGCTCGCGCAGCCAGATGTTGTCCTCCGTGCGCAGGTTCCCGTTGTCGTCGAAGATCTCGTTGGCGACCTCCCACTGCTGGATGCGGCCCTCGTAGTGGCCGACCACCGTGTCGACGTGGTCCTTGAGGATGGCGCGCAGCTCCTCCGGGGTGTGGTCCCCGTTCTCGAGCCAGTCGGGGTTCTGGCTGTGCCAGAACAGGGTGTGGCCGCGCACGACCTGCCCGTTGGCCTCGGCGAAGTCGACGATGTCGTCGGCGGGGCCGAAGTCGTACACGCCCTCCTCGGGGTGGATGAACTCCCACTTCATCTGGTTCTCGGGGGTCAGGGAGCTGAACTCCCGGGCCAGGACCGAGCGGTACTCGGGGTCGGAGGGGAACGGCTCCGGGTAGTCGGCGGAGGTGTGGTGGCCTCCGCCGGCCACGGCGCTGCCGATGCGGAAGTCCTTGGGCGTGTTCCAGCGCAGGGTGTCCTGCTCGGCCAGGCCGGGCGGGCGGGTCTCGGGGGCGGCGGTCGCGGCCTGGGGGACCGCGGTGAAGCACAGGGCGGCGACGGCGGTGGCCGCTCCGGCGCGGAGGAGGGGGGCTCGTCTGCTCATGTCAGGGGTTCCTTCGTGGGGGGAGGGGGAGGGGAGGGGCG